>JAQSXP010000375.1 GCA_029256605.1 Devosia sp.
AACGGGACGATGGCAAAATCCACCTCCAATCCTGCCAGCCGCGCCACCCGATCCGACTGCAGCCCGGCACAGGCGACCAGTTGCCCCGCCGTGAACGGCATCCCGCCCGCCGCCAGTTCCACCCAGCGCCCGCGCGGCTGGATATAATCTGCCGCCGTACCCACCCTGATTTCCGCACCAGCCGCCACCAACTCCGCGGCCATGGCCTGCAGGATCTGCTTGTAATCGACGATTGCCGAGCTACGGACCAACAAGGCACTGAGCCCGGTGATATTGGGCTCCAGCGCCTCGATCCCCCCCCGGTCGAGCAGCTCAACCGGAATCTCGTTGTCCTGCGCGCGCTGCTGCAGCTTGAGCAGCCGTTCTTGCTCGAGCGCATTGGTGGCGACAATCAGCTTGCCGCGCTCCTCATAGGCGATGCCCTGCTCGCGGCAATATTGCTTGGTGCGCACCATCCCCTCTTTGCACAGCCGCGCCTTGAGGCTCCCCGGCGCATAGTAGATGCCCGAATGGATCACCCCTGAATTGCGGCCGGTCTGGTGCTGCCCGAGACTGGTTTCCTTTTCCAGCAGCACCAGGGCCGCGCCGGGTCGCTGGGCCAGCAGCGCCTTGGCTGTCGCGAGGCCAACAATGCCGCCCCCGATCACACAGAAATCGTAATGCATCCCGCTTTGTCCACCCTGGCGCCACCCTGCCGCGAGGCGCTTGAGCACTACCCTTGCCCGGAGTGCCCCAACAAGCCAATCATAATGATTGCCCCGTAATACCGCCGCGCCGCCCGGCGATGAACCCTTTGCCGCCAGCCGACGTTACCGCCCTGAGCTAGCCACACCCACAGTCCGGCTCGTGCTGCTCCCGGAGGTACCCCCATGCGTATTGCCGTTTTCGGAACCGGTGAAGTGGGCTCGGCGGTCGCCGCCAAGCTCGATACCCTCGGGCACGACGTGGTCTACGGCTCGCGCCATCCCCGCGCCGACAAGGACAGTATCCCCGTCCTCAGCCACGAGGATGCTGCCCGTCACGGCGATTGGGTGGTCAATGCCCTTCATGGCGAGGACGCGATGGCGACCCTGCCCACCCTGCCGCTCGCGGGCAAGCTTCTGATCGATATCGGCAACTTCCAGTCCGTCATGAGCGAGCCCCTCACCCACACCCTGGGCGAAAGCCTGCAGCAGGCACTGCCCGATACCCGCGTCGTCAAGACGCTCAATTTCGTCAGCGCCCAGCTCATGGGTGCGCCTGAACGCCTGCCATCGCCCCACACCATGTTCATTGCCGCCAATGATGCGGGCGCCCGCGCCGAGATCCACCAGCTGCTGCAGAACTTTGGCTGGCGCGACATCCTCGATCTGGGCGACCTGACCGCCTGCCGCTCGATGGAAATGCTAGCGCCCATGTGGCTGCGGCTCTACGAAACGCTTGGCCATGTCTATTTCAACATTGCCGTGGTGCGCGATCCCCAGGCCTGAACCGCGAGGCCCTACTGCGCCCCCTCGCGCACGACCTCGACATCCAGTGATCCCGCGGGCAACGGCGCTAGCAGTTCCGCTTCTGGCCGCGTCAGGAACAACCACGCGGCCCAGTCCTTGGGCCGCAACACGCAAACCTGCCGATCATGGATCGGCGCCACATCCGGCCCGGGCTCGGTCGTGAGCATGGTAAAGCTCAGCGCCCCATCAGCCTCTTGGCTCCACAATCCGGCAATTCCCATGACCTTCTCGCCCCGCAGCGTAAAACGATGCTTGGTCTTGGGATATTTGCTGCCGGTGAACTCGAAGAACCCGGACAGCACCACGACGCAACGCCGCGAATCGGCAAAGTGCCGCCCGTCGGACTTGAAGTTGAACACCGGCCCGGCCCTGGGCCGCGGCGGCGGAAAGCCAAAGCGCATCAGCACCAGCTCGGTGCCATTACCGGCGGCGCGCAGCACCGGCCCCTGGTCGCCGATGCGGATATCGTCGGCCCGGATCAACGCCGCTTCCGGTGTCCCCACCAGATCGAGCTCGAGAGCGGCAAACGCGCGCTCGAATTCGGCCTGGTCCACATGTTGCTGGTAGTCGTTGCACATGGAGGCGAGCAAACCATGCCGGGCGCCGCCGATCAACTTGCGCGAGCATGGCCGCCCCCCTGAGAGGGCCCGAAACCCTTCAAAACCGGGGTTTTCATCACCATATAAGTTGATGAAAACCGGAGCCAACCATGTTCAACGAAACCACGTTTCGGCGCCATGCCGAAGAAACGCTGGGCCTTGCCGCTCGCCTCAAGCAGGTACGCCGCCTGTTCAAGACCGAAGGCGGCCATCTCACCAATGCAGGTCGCGCCATCGTCGCCGAAGGCCTCAAGCAGGGTATGACCACCAGTGATCTCGCCGAGCTGCTCGAGGTCAATCCCGCCGTTGTGCGCTATCACGCGCGCCAGCTTGGCCAAGGCATACAAGGCGAGCTGCGCCTGCGCCCATCCCACCGCCGGCCCACCCAGACCGACGACCTCCTCCAAGCCAGCTAGCCTGCGCCCGCTCCAAACTTATCCCCGGGTTCAAAAGCGTGAGTTATTGTTGCCCCATCTTCATGCGCAACTGCGCGGTCGCGACGAACGGTCGGCATGGGGAGGCCGGA
>JAQSXP010000376.1 GCA_029256605.1 Devosia sp.
GCTTCGAACTCGCCGGCCTTGGCCCGCGCCAGCCGTTCGCGCCGCACCGCGGTCTGCTCCGGGGTATCCGGCCGGGCCGAGGTGTCGAGCAGGGCGAGCTTGACCACCCGTTCGGGCGCCTGCCGCATGATTTCAAAGCAGATATAGCCGCCCATCGAGATACCAGCCAAGGCAAAGCGCGGCGGCGCTGCGGCAAGGATTGCCGCCGCCATTTCCGCCATCGTGCTGCCCTCCAGCGTCGACGCGATCGTCACCGGTCCATAAGGCCACAAGGCAGTGGCCTGCGCGGCAAAGATCTCCGCCGAACACAGCAGTCCCGGCACGAGCATGATTGGGGTCATTTCACTTCCTTTGCGCCTTCAAACAGGGGCACGCTACATCCCCCTTCCCGCCCCGGGCAAGGCTGGTTCCCGCTCAGATGGGCACGCCTGCATTGACTTCCCCGCCATTCCGACCCAAGTGGGGGCCAACAAATTTCCGGAGTTTCCCATGGGTTTCAAGATGGGCATTGTCGGCCTGCCCAATGTCGGCAAGTCGACCCTTTTCAATGCGCTCACGCGCACCGCCGCGGCTGCCGCCGCCAATTTCCCGTTCTGCACCATCGAGCCCAATGTGGGCGACGTCCCGGTGCCCGATGAACGCCTGCAAAAGCTTGCCGCCATCGGCAAGTCCGTCAACGTCCTGCCCGCCCGCATGAGCTTTGTCGACATCGCCGGCCTCGTGAAGGGTGCCTCCAAGGGCGAAGGCCTGGGCAACCAGTTCCTGGCCAATATCCGCGAATGCGACGCCATCGCCTATGTGCTGCGCTGCTTTGAAGACGGCAACATCATCCACGTCGCCAACAAGGTCGACCCGCTCGCCGATGCCGAAGTCGTGGAAACCGAGCTGATGCTGGCCGATCTCGAAAGCCTCGAAAAGCGCCGTGCCGGCGTTGAGAAAAAGGCCAAGGGCAATGACAAGGAGGCCAAGACCACGCTCGATCTGATCGATCGCGCGCTGGTGCTGCTGCGCGAGGGCAAGTCGGCCCGCTTCGTCGAGCGGTCCCCCGAGGAAGAAAAGGCCTTCCAAGAACTGCAGCTCCTCACCTCCAAGCCCGTGCTCTATGTGTGCAATGTGGACGAAGGTTCGGCCGAAAGCGGCAACGCCATGAGCAAGGCCGTCGAGGATTACGCCCACGCCAATGGCGCTGGCGTCGTCATCATCTCGGCCGAGATCGAAAGCCAGCTGGCTCAGCTGCCCGATGAGGAACAGGCCGAATATTTGGAATCGCTCGGCCTGCACGAGCCCGGCCTCAACCGGCTCATTCGCGAAGCCTATGATCTTTTGGGCCTGCAGACCTATTTTACCGTTGGCCCCAAGGAAACGCGCGCCTGGACCATCCACAAGGGCGACAAGGCCCCCGCGGCCGCCGGCGTCATCCACTCCGATTTTGAACGCGGCTTCATCCGCGCCCAGACCATTGGCTACGAAGACTTCGTCACCCTGGGCGGCGAAGTTCCCGCCAAGGAAGCCGGCAAGGCGCGCGACGAAGGCAAGGAATATGTTGTCAAGGACGGCGACGTGATGCTGTTCAAGTTCAACACCTGACCTCGTCTGAACGGCACCGGATCGGGCGAGCACCACTCGCCCGTCCCACCACCCCCTCCCCCGCTTGCATCCATCCATCTTGCCCGCCACGCCTGAAGCGTGCACAACCGCCTTGACGTAAGGGGCAACTGCATGACCGAACCGGTAATTACCTCTCGCCGCTTCTGGGAGGACCTGCAGCTCGGCGAAGTGATCGAGCTTGGTCGCACCACTGTAACGCGGGACATGATCACGAGCTTTGCCCGTGAGTTCGACCCCTTCCCGTTTCATCTCGATGAAAGTGCAGCCCAAGCCTCGCTGCTTGGCGGCCTGGCCGCCAGTGGCTGGCAGACTGGCGCGCTGTGCCTGCGCATGCTGGGCGACACCTTCCTCGCCACCACCAACTCGGCCGGCATCGTGAGCGTGCGCGACCTCAAATGGAAGCACCCCGTCATGGTGGGCGACATCATCGGCGGCACCGCAATGATTGCCGAAACCACCCGTTACCCCAGCCATCCCGACCTGGGGCTCGTCGCCCTGGACTTCGACGTCAGCAATCAAAAGCGCCAAACGGTGCTGCAGATGCGCCTGTCGCTGCGCATCCCCACCCGCGCCTTTGGAGTATCGGCATGACCCGCTGGTATGAAGACATCGTCATCGATGAAGCCTTCGATCTGGGCACGCACACCTTCGAGGCCGATGACATCATCCGCTTCGCCAGCCTCTACGATCCGCAGCCCGTGCACACCGATCCGCGCGCGGCCGGGGCAAGTTACCTCAGGGGCCTCGTCGCCAGCGGCTGGCACGTCGCGAGCGTTGGGCACCGCAAAATGGTCGACACCCTCTTTGCCGAGGAAGAGCGCCTGCGGGCCCTCAGGCAGGAGCCTGGAGTGTCCGGCCCCTCCCCCGGCGTCAACAGCATGGATTTCCCCACTCCCGTGCGCCCGGGCGATGTGGTGAGCTTCCAGCTCGTCGTCACCGGCAAGCGCCCCTCCAATTCGCTGCCGGGCTGGGGCCTGCTCTTCAACCGCCTGA
>JAQSXP010000377.1 GCA_029256605.1 Devosia sp.
CGACCTCGGCCCCGGAAAGACGATCGTCACCATACTTTGCGATTACGGCAATCGGTACCAGAGCAAGCTCTATAATCCCGAGTTCCTGCGAGCAAAGGGGCTGCCGGTCCCCCGCTGGCTCGAGGAGCGCCCCAGCATCGACATCTCCTCGGTGATGGAAGCAGACCCGGCCTGAGCCACTCAACCATTGTGCCCGGGCTGGCGCCTGCTAGATTGACGCCGCAACAGGTTCGGGCACAGCATTGTTTAGTTTAATAGATATTCTCGACATGGTGGCGGCCGATCTGCACCTGATCGCCATCGCGTCCGCGCTGATCTACCTTTTGGCGCTGGTCTGCGCCGTGCGCGAAATCATGAATTCGCGCACCTCGCAGGGCTCCATCGCCTGGCTGCTGTCGCTGGTACTGCTGCCCTTCCCCACCGCGTTTCTCTACCTGATCTTCGGCTGGAAGTTCTTTGACGACTACGCCACCGACCGCATTCGCAACGGGCGCTCGGCGCGCCCGCTCAGGGCCAAGGATCTGTCGCTGATCGACCGGGAAACCAGCGAGCGCTGGCCGGTGCAAAGCAAGGTCTCTGAAGTGCCGTTTCTCACCGGCAATCAAGTCGAGCTGCTGATCGATGGGCAGGCCACTTTCGACTCGATCTTTGCCGGCATCGCCCGGGCGAAATCCTATCTCCTGGTGCAGTTCTATATCGTGCGTGACGATGCGCTGGGGCAGGAACTGGCGGAGCGGCTGATCGAGCGGGCCAATGCCGGGGTCACCATCCGCCTGCTTTATGACGATGTGGGCAGCACCGGCATGCCGCGTCGCTATCGCAAGCGGCTCCGGGACGCCGGCATCAAGGTGGCCGGTTTCAACCAGCGGCACAAATTCCTGCGCATGTATGGGCCCAGCCGCATCAATTATCGCAACCACCGCAAGATCGTGGTGGTGGATGGCGAGGAAGCCTGGGTGGGCGGGCACAATGTGGGGGTGGAGTATCTCGGCCTCGACAAGAAGTTCGGCCATTGGCGCGACACCCATGTGAAAGTATCGGGCCCCGCGGCACTCGGCTGCGCGCTGCTGTTCCGCGAGGACTGGGAATGGGCAACGGGGGAAGTGCTGCCCTCGACGCCCCCCGAAGTGGTCAAGACACCAGGCGATGAGTCGGTTCTGGTGATGGGCAGCGGGCCGGCCGACAAGCTCGAGGAATGCGCCATCGCCTTTACCGATATTATCGGGCGGGCGCGCGAGCGGCTGTGGATCGTCAGCCCCTATTTCGTGCCCGACACCGATATCCGCACGGCGCTGTTTGCCGCCCGCCTGCGGGGCGTGGATGTGCGGATCATGCTGCCCAATGTGCCCGACCACAAGATGGTCTGGCTCGCCAGCATTGCCCATGCCGATGCGATGGTGGAGCATGGCGTGTCCATCTACCGCTATGTGAACGGCTTCCTGCACCAGAAGGTGGTGCTGATGGATGACCAGATCGCATCGGTAGGCAGTGTCAATTTCGACAACCGGTCCTTCGCGATCAATTTCGAGATCACCTTGTGGTTCGCCGATCCCAAATCGATCCAGGCGGTAGAATCCATGCTGATCCAGGATTTCGAGGGCTGCCGGCAGGTGGACATGCAAGAAGTGACCACTCGGAGCCTGCCGATGCGCTTCCTGACGCAGGCGGCGCGCCTGCTTTCCCCCCTGCTTTGAGTGCCGAGATGACCCAGTTCCTGTTTCGCGACGACAGCTATCTTCGCTCCACCCCTGCCACCGTGACGGCGATCACGCCCGAAGGCGGGATCGTGCTCGACCGGACGGTGTTTTATGCCACCTCGGGCGGGCAGCCGGGCGATAGCGGCACGCTGCAGCGGGCGGAAGGCTCGGCAATCAGCCTTGCGACGGCCGTTCACCCGGATGGCGACAAGACCCAGATCGTGCATGTGCCCGAGGCTGGGGCGGCGCTGCCGCAGGTGGGGGAAGAAGTTGTGCTCGAGCTCGACTGGGAGCGGCGCTACCGGCTGATGCGCATGCATAGCGCGCTGCATCTGCTGTCGGTCGCCCTGCCCTTCCCCGTGACTGGCGGCTCGATCGGGGCGGACAAGGGGCGGCTGGATTTCCAGATGCCAGAAGTGCCCGGGGACATGGCGGCAGTGGAAGCGGCGCTCAACGCCATGGTGGAAGCGGCGCACCCCATCAGCCAGGAATGGATCAGCGACGCGGAGATGGAAGCCAATCCCGAGCTAATCAAGACCATGAATGTCAAGCCGCCGATGGGCCAGGGGCGGGTGCGGCTGATCCGGATCGGTTCGATCGACCTGCAGCCCTGCGGGGGCACGCATGTGGCCAATACGAGCGAGATCGGGCCGCTGCGGATCGGCAAGATCGAGAATAAAGGCAAGCAGAACAGGCGCGTAAACCTGCTTTTTGCCGATTAGATTCCGCTACATGATGGGGGGCGCATAAAGCAGCCCGCCATTGCTCCAAAGGGCATTTTGCCCGCGCAGCAGCGCCGCGCCGGTTTGCGGGCCGAAATGACGATCATAAAGCTCGGCATAATTGCCGATGGCGCGCACCACATCGGTCATGAAGGTGCGGCGCAGCCCCAGCGGG
>JAQSXP010000378.1 GCA_029256605.1 Devosia sp.
ACGATATCGGCGCCCAGCGCCAGCGGCTGGTGATAGAGCGGGCTCGCCCAACTATTGTCCACCAGCAGCCGCGCTCCCCCATCATGGGCAACCTTGGCCAGTGCGGGCAGGTCCTGCACTTCAAAGGTCAGCGAGCCCGGGCTTTCCGCCAGCACCGCCTTGGTGTTGGGCTGCATCATGGCGGCCAACCCCGCGCCGATCCGCGGATCATAGTAGCGCGCCGTCACTCCCATCCGCGCGAGAAACCCATCGGCAAACTTGCGTACCGGCTCATAAGCGCTGTCGGAAATCAGCACATCATCCCCAGCCTCCACGCAGGCGAGCAGCGCCACGGTGATCGCCGCCAGCCCCGATGGCAGCAGCAAGGTGCGATGCGCGCCTTCAAGCGCCGTCACCACCGCTTCAACGCTCGCGGTGGTCGGATTGCCCGCTCGGCCATAAAGGAAGCGCTGCTCCTGCGCCTCGAGATCGGCGAGGCTGTTAAACAGCACCGTCGAGCCGCGATAAACCGGCGTGTTGACGAAGCCGAACTGGTCCTCGGGCGCCCGCCCGACATGGGTGAGCAGGGTTTCGGCGGACAGTGTTCGCGCCCCGTCGGATGAATTTGGCCGATGCATCTATGCTCACTTCCACATCAAATCGCTGCGATGATTAAATATAAGCCAAATCATCGTGCGAGAGCCAGCTTGGGCTCTTGACGCAAATGGCTTTAGTCGGTTCGATGCATATCAGCATCAAAGCCGCGGGACCAAGCGGCGGTGCAACCAGAGCCGGGCGACTGCGCCGAACGAGCTGTGGGACACTAGTCAGGAAACAAAAGGCAACCGAATGCACAAGACGCTCGTCAAGTTCGCTGTGACTGCCGCTTTTGGCCTCACGGCAACTGCCGCCTACGCCGACACGCTCTCCGACGTCAAAGCCAAGGGCTATGTTCAATGCGGTGTTACCGGCGGTGTTGCCGGCTTCTCGGCACCGGACGCCAACAACAAGTGGGCCGGCCTCGAGGTTGATTTCTGCCGCGCCGTTGCTGCCGCCATCTTCAACGATGCCGAAGCCGTTCGCTACACCCCGCTGACCTCCCAGGAGCGCTTTGCCGCCCTGTCGGCTGGCGAAATCGATATCCTGTCGCGCACCACCACCTGGACCATGAGCCGCGATACCGATCTGGGCATCAAGTTCATCGGCACCATGTATTATGACGGCCAGGGCTTCATGGTTCGCGAAGCCGATGGCATTGCCTCGGCCATGGACCTGTCAGGCGCCGCGATCTGCATCGAATCGGGCACCACTACCGAGCTCAACGCTGCCGACTACTTCGCCGCCAACAATCTCGAGTTCAACACCGTCGTCTTTGTGGATCAGGACGAAGTGGTGAAGGCCTATGAAGACGGCCGCTGCGACGTCTACACCACCGACGCTTCGGCCCTTGCTGCTGAGCGCTCCAAGTTCGCCAATCCCGACGAGCACATCATCCTCCCCGAAATCATCTCCAAGGAGCCCCTCGGCCCCGTGGTGCGTCAGGGCGACGATCTGTGGTTCAACATCAACCGCTGGGCCTATTTTGCGCTCCTCGAAGCTGAAGAGCTGGGCGTGACCTCCGCAAATGTCGATGAAATGCTGGGCTCCGACAACCCGGCCATCAAGCGCCTGCTCGGCGTTGAAGGCGATTTCGGCACCCCGATCGGCCTGACCAAGGACTGGGCCTACCAGATCATCAAGCTTGTCGGTAACTACGGCGAAGCCTTCAACCGCAATGTCGGTCCTGACACCGATATCGGGCTGGAGCGTGGCCTGAACGCCCTGTGGACCGAAGGCGGCCTGCAGTACGCGCCGCCCATCCGCTAAGCTCGAAGTAACCAGCCGGCGCTTTCCCACGAAAGCGCCGGTTTTGATTCGAACCGACTATTGGGTTGCCGGAAGGATTGGTTTGTCTGCCATGCAGGGCCGGCCGCCTTGTGCTTCCATAGCCTTTTGCAACCCGGGTTCATCACGAAAGGACCGCATGCCACATGGCCATGCAAGAGACCCTCGGCACCAGAGCGCCCCGCAGCTCCTTGGTGAATGACCCGGTAGTCCGGGGCATTATCTACCAAGTCCTCGTCGCGGCGGCGGTGATCGCCTTTTTTGGCTGGATCATTCTCAACACCGCCCAGAACCTCGCCGCCCAGAACAAGACCACCGGCTTTGACTTCCTGTTCCGCACCGCCGGTTTCGACATCAGCTTCACGCTGATCCCGTGGAGCCGCACGTCGCTCTATTGGGAGGCCTTTCTCGCCGGCCTGCTCAATACGCTGCTCGTCGCCATAATCGGCATCTTCTTTGCCACGATCATCGGCTTTGCCCTCGGCATCGCGCGCCTGTCGTCCAACTGGCTGATCGCTCGCGTCGCGACCGTCTACATCGAGACGATCCGCAACATCCCGCTGCTGCTGCAGCTGTTCTTCTGGTATTTCGCGGTGCTCAAGGCCATGCCGGCGGTGCGCGACAGCTTCCTGCTGCCCCTGGGAGTCTATGTCAACCAGCGCGGCATCATGGTGCCCAAGCCCTTGCCGGACCATGAATTCACCTGGGTTGCCGTGGCCTTCGGCCTCTGC
>JAQSXP010000379.1 GCA_029256605.1 Devosia sp.
CATCCGCTTGGCGGCCAGAACAAGTCCTTCAGCGATATCGAAGGCTCGATCGGCCCGAGCGCCAAGGACATGCTGGACCAGCTGATCTGGTGGGGCACGGCCACCAAGGCTGCCCGCACCCAGGACAATGCCCAGGCCGCAGTGGCCGCCGAATAGCTTTTCGAAAGCCCGACCTCCAGCTTTCGTCGACGTCAGGGGCCGCTCCAGGTGAGCGGCCCCTGCGCGTTTGGCGGCTTGAAGAGAAGTTGTGTTGTATGTGAGATAAGTGAGGTGTATAGCGGCGCCCGCTGTTACCGATGAGAGCACAGGTTATGACGCAGACGAATTCCGCCGGTGCCAGCACCGGTGTCGATGCGAGCGATCTTCAGGACCACTCTCATAACAAAGATCTCCCCATGCTGCTGCTCGGTGCGCTTGGGGTTGTCTATGGCGATATTGGCACCAGCCCGATCTATGCTTTTCGCCAGGCGATGAGCATTCGCCCGGGAGCGGCTTCCAGCAGCAGCGAAATCCTCGGGCTGTTGTCGCTGATCGTTTGGGCGCTGACCCTGACCGTCGCCGTCAAATATGTGTTCTTCGTCACCCGCGCCGACAACAATGGCGAGGGCGGTACGCTCTCGCTGATGGCGCTGGCGCGCAAGACCTTCACCAACCCGCCAATGTGGATCACCGTGCTGGGCGTGCTGGGCGCTTCCCTGTTCTTTGGCGATGCGATCATCACCCCCGCCATTTCGGTGCTCTCGGCCGTGGAGGGGATCGAACTCGTCGCCCCCAATATGCGGCGCTGGGTGGTGCCGATCACGCTGGTGATCATCATCGGCATCTTCATGGTGCAGCGCTTTGGCACCGCCAAGGTGTCGATCGTGTTCGGGCCGGTAACGGGTATCTGGTTCCTGACCCTCGGGATTTCCGGACTGTTGCATATCGTGCAGTACCCGGCGGTGCTGCTGGCGATCAATCCGCTGCTCGGTGTCGAGTTTCTCGCGACTCATTTCGGCATCGCCTTTGTGGTGATCGGGGCGGTGTTCCTGGCGGTGACCGGCGCGGAGGCGCTGTATGTCGATCTGGGCCATTTTGGCCGCCGGCCAATCGTGCTGGCCTGGTTTGCGCTCGTGTTCCCGTGCCTCTTGCTCAACTATTTCGGGCAGGGCGCCTTTGTGCTGCAGATGGGCGTCGAGAACGTCAAAAGCCCGTTCTTCGAGATGCAGCCGGAATGGGCGCTGGGACCGTTCGTGGCGCTGGCGACGCTGGCCACCATTATTGCGAGCCAGGCGGTGATCTCGGGCACCTATAGCCTGGCCCAGCAGGCTATCGCGCTCAACATGCTGCCGCGCATGGTGGTGCAGCACACTTCGGCCACCCAGAGCGGGCAGATCTACATGCCCCAGATCAACATGATGCTGATGATCGGCGTGCTGCTGCTGGTGGTGGCGTTCCGCAGCTCCGAGGCGCTGTCCAATGCCTATGGCATTGCCGTATCCGGGGTGATGATCGTCACGCTGGCGCTGCTGCTGGTGGTGATGTGGCGCAACTGGAAGTGGCACCCGGCCGTGGTGGCGCTATTTGGCGTGGTCATTGGTGCCCGGCACCGCCGTGTTCCTGACCAGCGATATCGAAGGGGCACCCACGGCGCTGCTCCACAGCCTCAAGCACTACAAGGTGCTCCATGAGCAGAACGTCATCCTAACCGTGCGCACTTCGGCTTCGCCGAGGGTGCCCGACGACGAGAAGGTGACGATCGACGCTTATAACGAGATTTTCAGCCGCGTGGTGGTGACCTTTGGCTATATGGAAAGCCCCAATATTCCAAAGGCCTTGATCCTGGGGCGCAAGCTTGGCTGGAAGTTCGACATCATGTCGACCTCGTTCTTCTTGTCGCGCCGCTCGCTGAAGCCTGGGCCGCGTCAAGGATTGCTGCGCTATTGGCAGGATCGGCTGTTCACCCGGCTGGCGCGCAATGCCAGCGACGCCACGGAATATTTCCATATCCCGACCGGCCGCGTGGTCGAGATCGGCACGCAGGTGGTGCTCTAGCCGATCAGCCCTTGTTCATGTCGGGGCAGAGATAGGGGACGGTCGCAGTCACGAAGCGCTGTTCCTGGGTTTCGGCGCCCAAATGGAGGCGCAGCACCAGTTCGGTCTCGGTGAGGCTGGCAATATCGGCATCGATGGTCATGCCGTCTTCGTCCCAGCTGATAGCGGTGTCGGAGACCTGCTGCCATTTGGAGAGGCGATAGGTTTCCCAGCAGCTGTCGCTGACCAGCGTGCCGTCGCCCAGAAAGATCTGCATCGGGCCGGGCAGGCTTTCGTCCGCATCGGAGCGGACCCAGACCTTGTTGAGGAGCGGATTGCCGGCATCGCGCTCGCTCTCTTCGGCGCTATCCTCAGCTTCCTGTGCGGCAGCGGGCAGGGTGGGGCAGGCGCCCACACCCCAGACACTGAGCAGTGCAATAACAGCGGCTTTGGTATCCACGGCGCTTCTCCCTGATTGCCGCTTGGCTGGTGCCGATCTGCCGCCCTTAAAGCGGCAGAAATAGGATGGCTGGCTTAAGCTTCCTGTTCGGCAAAGCCGCGGCGCTTGAGCCAGCGGTCGCGCTCGCGCACCCGCGCGGCCTGATTGGGCCACAGCTCGTAGCCAGGCTCACCCAGGGCGTGGCGGGCATGGACGGCCCAATTGGGATCATCGAGCGCGGCGCGGGCGAGGGCGATGAAATCGGCCTCCCCATTGGCGAGCACGGCTTCGTCATCGGCCGGATCGCCGCCGAGGAGACCTACGGCCATGGTGGGAATATCGGCGCCTTTCCGTACGGCGGCGCTGAAGGGCACCTGGTAGCCGGCCGTCGAGCGGATCGCCCCCGAATCAAAGCCGCCGCTGCTGCAATCGATGGCATCGACCCCGAGCGCCTTGAGCTCGCGGGCGAGCACGACGCTGTCCTCCACCTGCCAGCCCGCGGGATCGTTGTCGCTGACCGAAAGGCGCACGACGACGGGCTTGTCGGCGGGCCAGACGGCGCGCACAGCCTGGGTCACTTCGAGCACGAGGCGCATGCGGTTCTGGAGGCTCCCGCCATACTCGTCCGTGCGCTTGTTGGCCAGCGGCGACAGGAACTGGTTGAGGAGATAACCGTGGGCGGCGTGCACTTCCACGAGGTCAAAGCCCGCCTCATTGGCGCGCAACGCGCCGGCAACAAAGGCTTCGATCACATTGCGGATGCCCGCGGCATCGAGCGCGACCGGCTTGGTGAAGTTCTTGCCCTCGGCGTGGATTTCGTCGGTGGGACCAACAGGCGTCCAGCTCTCAAAGCCGACGGCCGGCTTTTCGTCTTCGGTCTCGTCAAAGCCCTTGCGCCAGGGAATTGGGGTCGAGGCCTTGCGCCCGGCATGGGCCAGCTGGATGCCGGCCGCGGCGCCCTGCGCGTGGAGGAAGTCGACAATGCGAGTGAGCCCGGGAATATGCTCATCCTTCCAGATGCCGAGATCCGCATAGGAAATCCGCCCCTCGGGGGTCACGCCGGTGGCCTCGGTGATCACGAGCCCGAACCCACCCATGGCAAAGCGGCCGAGATGGACCAGGTGCCAGTCATTGGCAAAGCCATCCTGGGCCGAATACTGGCACATCGGGGCAATCACGGTGCGATTGCGCAGCTTGAGGCGGCGCAAGGCAGTGGGGGTAAACAACAAGGACATGAAGGGATAACCGCTGGCGGGAAAACAGAACCCGCAGATTGCACGGAAGCGCCTTCATCGGCAAGTGCCGATGGAAGGGGTGGGAATGAGGGATTGGCGCCGATGTGGCCCTACGCTACCGCGGCCAAGGCGGATAGGCCCCCGGAAAAACAGCTGAACGCCGGCACTTGCACCAAACCGTTTAGAGAGCGACTTAGGATCGGTCTGAGGAACATCCTGAGCGACTAACCATTCAGCTCTGCTAGGCGGTAAAGAGATTAGCCTTCACGTACTCAGTGTTCCATGGCATGATAACGTTGTCATATCGTACAACAGCAAGCGTTTACAGTGTCGAAATACTCCGGAATCGATCGAAGCTCAGCCATAGAGTTGCTTTCCGCCTTTGTGCGGGTTCCCTCTATTAAT
>JAQSXP010000380.1 GCA_029256605.1 Devosia sp.
AGATGGAAAAGGACCATATCGACTTCCGCGTCGAGCAGATGACCGCCGAAGGGGTCACCTTCCACTATGGCGAGAATATCGGCGTGACCCGTCCGCTATCGGACCTCCAGGCCCGCCATGATGCAGTCCTGCTCTGCGGGGGCGCCGAGAAGCCGCGCGACGTCACGGCCGAAGGCGTTGAACTCAATGGCGTCCATTTCGCCATGCCTTTCCTCGTGCAGCAGAACCGGCGTCTGGGCGGCGAGCCCATCCCCGAGGACGCTGTGCTGAGTGCCGCGGGCAAGCATGTGGTCGTGGTGGGCGGCGGCGACACAGCCTCGGACTGCGTGGGCACATCCTTCCGCCAGGGCGCCATTGCGGTGACCCAACTCGATGTGCGTCCCATGCCGCCCGAAATGGAAAACAAGCTGACCAACTGGCCCAATTGGGCGGTCAAGATGCGCACCTCCTCCTCCCAGGCTGAAGGCGCCATCCGTGAATTTGCCGCCGGCACCATGCGCATCATCGGCAATGCCAAGGGCGAGGTCACCGGCGTTGAATGCGCCCGCGTTGACCGTACGCGCCAGCCGATCCCTGGCACAGAATTCGTGATCAAGGCCGATCTGGTCCTGCTCGCGATCGGCTTTGCCGGCCCGGTGCACGAAGGCATGTTGGACGAGCTCGGGGCCCAGCTGGACAAGCGCGGCAATCTCTTCGCCGATACGTTCAGTTACAAAACCAGCGTCGACAAGGTTTACACCGCCGGCGATATGCGGCGTGGTCAGTCGCTCGTGGTCTGGGCGATTCGCGAAGGCCGCCAGGCCGCTCGCGCCATAGACCTCGATCTCATGGGGAAGACCGCCCTGCCCCGGTAAATTCTGGTGGGCGGGAGCGATCCCGCCTCATCAACCTGCTTCGGATCCCGCCAATGACTTCCCCGGCCTATGTTGTCGATGAACTGATTTCCGCCAAGGCAATCGCTGCCCGGGTGGAAGCCCTCGCCAAGGAAATCTCGGCCCATTTCGCCGACACCGACAAGCTCGTCGTGGTGGGTCTGCTGCGCGGCTCGTTCATCTTCATCGCCGATCTCGTGCGCGAGCTCGATCTGCCAGTGGAAGTGGATTTTCTTGAAGCCTCGTCCTACGGCAACTCCACCCAGTCGAGCCGGGAAGTGCGCATACTCAAGGATCTGCGTGGCGAGATCGCGGGCCGCGACGTGCTGGTGGTCGAGGACATCGTCGATACCGGCCACACGCTCAAGCATGTGCTCGAAATCCTGCAGACCCGCCATCCCCGGCGTGTCGAGGTCTGTGCCCTGCTCAACAAGCCGAGCCGGCGGGAAACCGATGTGAAAGCCAAATGGATTGGCTTTGATATTCCCGATGAATTCGTCGTCGGCTACGGCATTGACTATGCCCAGCGCAATCGTAACCTGCCCTATATCGGCGCGGTGCACTTCACCAACGAGGACAAGGCCTAGCCGCCACCCGGAGTTTCCGCAGGCGCGGCTTCCGGATCGATCCCGACGCCAAACGCATCTACCCGTCCCATCGGCGCATTCATCAACTGGTCGAGCGTAAACGCTGGCGCCGGGCTCGGTGCACCGGTTGCGGTCAGCAGATCGCCTGCCCGTGCCGGAGCGCGGTTGAGCGGAATGATTGCCCCAGCCACTTCCAGCAGCCGGATCTGCCCAAGCCCCTGGAATGGCGGCCGCAGCATCGCCGCTGCATCGGTGCCGGCCAGCGGGTCGGCCACCGCAACACTCACCCCGCCACCGCGGTAAAAGGTGCGCAGCGACTGGCTGACATAAAAGGCCAGTTTGTCGGCCCCGGCTGTCGCAAAATGAATGCCGTCGTCGCGGCGCATGCGGGCATTCTGCCCGTTCACATCCGGACCATAGGTCGTGTATTTGCCGTCTTCGCCCACAAAGCGTTCATAGATATCGAGGAACTCGGCGCCGCCCGAGAAACTGGCTAGGCGTTGTATGGCGTTTATCTGGCTGATGGCCGTTGAATAATCGTTCTTGGACATTGGCGGCAGCCCAACCCAAAGCACCGGCTTGCGCGCTGCCCGCAGCTTTTGCAGGAACTCGGTGATGCGCCCTTGGTACACGCGGGTCCACTGCTCGCTTAGGGGCTCCAGTGTTTCGCCGTCGACCTTGATCTCTTGCCGGTCATTGAGACCGATAATCACGACAGCAAGGTCAAAACTGTCTTCGGCAATTTCCTTGTCAACCGCTTCAGCCCAATCGAAATGGTCCTGCCGCACAAAGCCGGAGTCACCCACGCCCTCGTCCAGCACCACGAGGTTTGGGTCTTCGGCATAAAACCGGTCCAGCGCCTTGGCCAAGTCGACGGCAAGGGAGTCGCCGAACACCGCCAGCTTGGTGGCATCGGCAGCTTTCTCCACGGTCGGCTTGGGCGGCGGCGCAGCGGCTGCTGGCGCCTCCCGGCGCCTTTGCTCCTGGGGCTCACGACGCGGTTGCTGCCGTTGCTCTTGCTGCCGTGGCTGGACCCGGCGCGGCTGTTCCACAGGGGGCGCCGCCTGCGGCTCCTCCCCAAACAGCAGATCAAACAACGTGCGTCGCTTTTGCTGCTGGGCGACC
>JAQSXP010000381.1 GCA_029256605.1 Devosia sp.
GAGCGGAATTCGATTGAGGCGTAGCGGTCCTCGGCAGCGGAAGTGAAACGGCGATCGATCTTCATAATGGCCTCGAGTGGTGCGGTCTGAGTCGGGCCGAAATGACAGCCTGACTCCCTTGTTGGGGACATCGATACCATCTCCCGCGAAGCTGTCGACGGGAGAAAATTCGCTAGAGCTTGTGCGTGAGCTGCTAGCGCTGACCTATATATAGTATCGCCCTGTGAAAAACGAGGAAAACCAAGGCTTCCCGAAAGCGTTATCAATTCGTTAGCGAACGATGCTAGAGGCGGCGCTTCCGGTGTGCTCTGGCGGAAGAGTCAGTAGTTCGAAGGGCTTACCGGAGAGTAGTGCCAGCGCGACTCTGGACGGTGTCGGAGTCAATGGCAAAAAATGCATCTATCGGCAGCCCCGCATCCCTTGTGTTTCGGCGGCGTTGTTGCTGACGCATGAAAGCCTAGTGTCGCTATCCCCAGCATGATAAAGGCTCAGCAGCCCCGGAACGGGGACAAGCCTGATGTGGAACGCCCGATGAAAGAATTCCTCCTTGAGATTTTCCGTTGGTGGCATGGCCAGACCTGGGGTACCCGGCTGTGGCTGAAGCGGCACGGCGAGTTCGTGGGTACGGACCAGTTCGGCAACCGCTACTACAAGGACAAGAAGAGCAATCGGCGCTATGTGACCTATAACGGTCCGGCCGATGCCTCGACCATTCCACCGGGCTGGTATGGCTGGATTCATGGACGTATGGAATTGCCGCCCACTGAGGACAACTACACGCCTCATGCCTGGGAAAAGCCGCATCAGCGCAATCTGACCGGCACGGCGCAGGCTTATCGCCCCGACGGCAGCCTGCTCAAATCTGGCGAGCGCCCGCGCGTGACGGGCGACTATGAAGCCTGGTCGCCTGAATAGGCGCAGGCTTTGCCCCTAACTTCTTCAGTGCCGCTGCGCCTCGGGCGCCGATGCGCTGCGCTCGCTGCCATCTTCCTGTTGGCGCCAGCGTTGCCGGCCGGTGCGCAGCCGATTGCCAACCCCGTTGCGACCTTCGCGGGGCTGGATAAAATCACCGGCCGCATCACGCGCTTTGACGTTTACATCGACGAAACCGTTCTGTTCGGAGCGCTCGAGATCACCCCGCGTGCTTGCTACAACCGCGCACCCACTGAAACCCAGCAACGCACCTCCGCCTTCCTGGAGGTGGACCAGCGCAGCTTGCAGGGCGTGAGCAAGCGCATCTTCACCGGGTGGATGTTTGCCGACAGCCCGGCGCTCAATGCCGTCGATCATGCGGTTTATGATGTGTGGCTGGTGGAGTGCAAAACCTCCACCGATGTGCCGCCGCCGGACGCGCGCTAGTCGATCTCCAAGCACCAGCAATTCTTGCGGCGGGGATGTCGGCTGGCGGGCTCCTGCGGCGTCGTTATCCTGAACAACGCAGGAGAACGGTATGCTGAGCTTGCCCAAGATCGTTGATCGTCCCGAACAATCTTATGCCTATGTGCCCTTCACGGTGCGAATGGATGAGATGAAGATTCCGGCCGATCAAGGCTTTCCGCAGCTTTTTGGTTTCTTGGGCGAGCGGGGCATCGCCCCGACTTCGGCCCCGTTCTATAACTACCGCCGCATCAACATGGCCGAAACACTCGATGTTGAGGCGGGAGTGCCGGTAACGCAGGCGGGCAAGGATGCGGACGGTGTGCGGTTTGCCATGCTGCCGGCCGGGCGCTTTGTCACGCTCGACTGGCATGGCCCTTACGACGACCTCGAGCAAGTAACGGCCATGCTGGTCGGTTGGGTGCGGCAGGTGGGTTTGGCGTTCGACATGATCGAGAAGGCCGATGGCGATCATTTCGCCTGTCGCCTCGAGATCTACGAGACCGACCCGAGCGAGGTCACCAATTCCAAGGACTGGGTGACCACGCTGGCGTTCAAGCTTAAGCCCTGACCGTGGTCTCGATGCTGCTGTGGCGGGCAGTCATAAGGGCGATGACGATCTCCATGACGCCGACCAGCACATGGGGCCACCAGATGCGATCGGCGAAGCCGAAGAGCCACGGGGATGCAGCCAGCAGAAGTCCGCTCGCGACGTCGAGGCCCAGATGCACCGGCATGGGAATGATCTTGGCGATGCTGAGCTCGTAACGGGTTAGCAGGCTATAGATTAACGCAGCAATGCCCAGGATCATCGGCACCCATTGGGCGGCCGTACCATCGGCGAAGCCGAGGATATAGGGGGCAAGGATCAGAACAATACCGACGACATAGTCGATGATGCCATGCACGCGAGTTGGGATCATGGTGATTACTCCGGTTGTTTTGCCGTCAACCGGGGGAGGTGGCCTAAGTTCCGAGAACTGCTGAGCGCTTAGGCCATGTTATGGCAGCTGTACTGGTCGCCTGGTGCTAGAACAAGTTGTCGAGGGCATTGTAGTAGCGGTAGCGCGTTTCGTCCCATTCGGCGCCGTAGCTTCCAAGGAAAGAGGCAACATGGTCCGCGCCGATATTACGCTGGATGCTACGGCAGGCGATTGCGAGGTCCTGCCAAAGATCCGCTACGCCCAAGCGCGCCAGGTCAACCAT
>JAQSXP010000382.1 GCA_029256605.1 Devosia sp.
CTGACCCCGACCAGAAAGGCGCAGATGGCTTCCATCTCCTCTTTCTGGTCGAAGAGGGCAGGGGAGCCTTGCCCGGCAATGGTCAGCGCCTGGGCGTCGGGACGACGCCGCGCCATTTCCCGGAAGGTTTGCGGGTGCAGCTGGTCGGTCAGTTGCGTGCGCAGCAACAGCAGGGGCGCGCAGCGCAGCGCCTCGAACATCGGCCATTGCGGCGCCAGTTCGTCATCAATGCCGATGTCCTTGAGCGTTTCCAGCAGGTCCGGGTGATAAAGCGGCCGCGCTCGTCCGCGCCGGTCAACGAAGTGCGTGCGCCCCATCAAGGCTTCCAGCCGCGCTTCGGCCAGCCCTGGGTAATCGCCGGCGAGCATGCGCCGGAAACTGCCGGCAATGGTCTTGGCACCCCGCAGGGTTTCCACATGCCCCATATTGTTGCGCAGCCGCACGATCCCGCGCGCATCGGTAATGGGGCCGGCATCGAGCAGTACCGTTCCCGCCAGCAGCAGCGGATGGCTCACGCCGAGCGCCATCGCGACCTGTCCGCCATAACCTTGTCCAAGCACCACCGCCCGATCGATGCCCAATGCCGCCAGCACGGCCGCAACGTCTTCACCCGCGCGCACCGCGCCATAATCGCCCATGCGGCGCGGATCGCCCGAGCGCCCGCGCCCCGGCAGGTCCAGCAGCACCAGCGGCCAGCGGCCACCATCAAAGCCACGGAAAAACGCCGCGAACTCGGTGAAATCGCTCATATTGCGCTGATAGCCGGGGATGCAAACCATGGGCAGGCGCCGGCTCGTGAGCGGCCCTTGCACATGGACGGCAACAGGAATGTCGCGCACGGTAACCGTCGCGATCGGCAGATCGGCGAAGGCCGGATGGTCGGGTGGAACGAAGCGCTTGCGGGCCATTAAGCTTCTGCTGCTGAGGTGGCCCCAGTTACGCCAGCCGCTCTCGCCTCCTCAAGCAAAATCGGCCTAACGGATGCTGCGCAGCGCGGCTTGTGCACTGATCGCATCATGCCCCAGCCGCTCGCGGTAGACGAGGTAATTGCCCATCACCCGCTGCACATATTTGCGCGTTTCGGGGAAGGGGATCAGCTCCACCCACAACACCGGGTCGACATTGTCGGCGCGTGGATCGCCAAAAGCCTTGATCCACTTGTTGGCATTGCCCGCCCCGGCATTATAGGCCGCTGCCGCCAGCAGCAGCGAGCCATCATAGCGTTTGAGCTGGGCCTCAAGATAAAACGAGCCCAAAAGGGCATTATAGGCCGGGTCGCTCAAGAGCCGGTCGGGTGAATAATCCACCCCCACCTTGGCCGCGGTTTCCTTGGCAGTGCCCGGCATCAGCTGCATCAACCCGCGCGCACCTACGGACGAAACCGCGTCGACCTGGAACATGGATTCCTGGCGCACAACCGCCAGCACCGCCGCCGGATCGGCCTTGAGCTTGGCCTCGACAATGCGCTCGTCCTTGGGGAATGCGAGAAGGTCAAGGGCAATACCTTGCTGCTCGGCCGCCGAGGCGATGGAAATGGCGATGTTTTGCGCGCCCAGCTCCTGTGCCAGCCGTCCCGCCAGCAACAAATCGCTGGGCTGGTTGAGCTCGCTGCCGAACTGGCTCAGCAGCGTCAGCGCCATGCTGCGCTGCCCATTGGCTTCCAGCATGCGGATCGCGCGCACCACCTCATTGGCCTCAAACAAGGCCGCGCTGTCGCGCCAATCGGGGAGGGGGCGAATGCCGGCGCCGGTCTGGCCCAGTTCTGCCCGCGCCAGCTGGCCATAATATGCGGTGGGGTAAGCTGCGGCGGCGGCAAAGGCGGCTTGCGCCGCATCCTTGTCGCCCAGCCGGCTCTGCGCCCGGCCGAGCCAGTAATTGGCCTGCGACACGCTGTCGGCCAGGGTCGAATGCTTGCCCATCTCGGTGAAGTGGCTCTTGGCCAGTTCCGCATCCCCAAGAAAGGACAGCGCGATCCAGCCGGCGTGGAAATTGGCTTCCACCAGCCGCCCATCCGAGCCATGGGTAAACCCGGCCGCGGCCGCAAAGGCCAGTTCCGGCTTGCCGGCCGTCAGCAGCTGGCGGATCAGCCCGCGCCGTTCGCTCCACCACAGGTTGGCTTCGGGCACTTCCCCCTTGGCGCGATTGAGCCAGGCAACGGCATCGTCCCACAATTCGAACTGGCGGGCGCGCTGTGCTCGCGAGAACTGGTAGACCGGATGGTCCCGCACCGCCGGATCCACCTTGTCGAGCAGCGCCTTGGCGTTCGGCGCGTCGCGCGACACCGCCGCCCGCGCCACGACGAGGGTTTTCTGCGCTGCGCTGAGGAAGGGCAGCAATCTTTCGCTGCCCTGCGCGCGATCATGCATCATCAAATAGGTGGCGCGCGCCCAATGCGCCTCGCGGTCGAGCGCCGGGCCGAGCTTGGCCAGAACCCGTGCTTCCTGTTCCCGCGTCAGCGCATTTTCGCTCCAGACGCGCCGCGCCAGGGCGGCCGCCCGCTCCTTGTCGCCCTTGGCGAGCAAGGCCTGGGCCAGCCGGATCTGGGCTTCGACCGTGGTCGGCTCGTCGCCCAAAGTGGCGAT
>JAQSXP010000383.1 GCA_029256605.1 Devosia sp.
TCTTCCCGCCCGACCGCGTCAAGGTTCAGGGCCGCCTCGTGGGCCTGCTGCGCAAATATTGACCCCGAGGGTCGAAAAACTCTGTCCTGTTCTGCTGCGAGTGGTGGCGCAAGAACGCCAGTGCTTGGCGTTCAGGCATCCTTTGGCTGGCTTGCAGCTGGTGAAAGGAACACGGGAAGGCCCTGAGCCGATTGAAATCGGTGCCCTGCGTGAACTTGCAGAGGAGTCTGGCTTGCAGGCAGAAGCTTTGCGCACGCTGCCATCCAGCAGTGCCATTGCAGAGCAGCAGCTTTGGCACTTCGTTGTGGTGAGTGCCGCCGCTCCTGTCCCCGAACACTGGCGTCACTTTACCCAGGATGATGGCGGTCATTGGTTCGAGTTCTTCTGGTGGCCACTTGAGCGCCAACCCGGACCCGAATGGCACCCCATGTTTCAGCGGGCCCTCGCCCACATAGCTCGCCACGCCTGAGCCCTGGTCGGCCATGGAGCGATCGGCACAACTAAACTCGGTCGGCGCCGACGTAAGTCGTCATCGCCCATAGCAAACCGGCGCCTGCGAACTCCCTCCCGCAAGATCGCCGATGTGGACCCCCGCTCACAACAACTTGCCTCCGGCCCCGTCGCCCACGAGCCGGTCGTCCATCCTCCCGACAATAACTTATCCCCGCCCCCGCCGATCGCCCGCATAGTCTCTTCATCCGCGCACCCAAGCGAGATCATGACGAGTGGTTGGTGCGTGGAGGCTGGGGGATCGTGGGTCGCCGCGATCCGGCCGGTGTCCGCAAGAGCCGTGGACCTCTATCGTCCGGTGGTCTTGGGTGAAGAATCGCGATGGCAGCTGCACTGGCCATCGGAACCCTGATGTGGCGCAGGCAGCGGTGCCCGCCAGGGTTTAGTTCGACATCCGCGGAATCTGGCATGCGCCGCAGGAGGGCGCGGGCATCGGCACCCAGTCGCTGTTGGCGGGGCGGAGCTTCCGTTTTGCGCAACGTTTTTTGAGGCAATGCCTCGCCAACGCCGCTTTCAACCGGAGGCCATAGGTCTGGGCAATGCGCTGGTAAGCCACTGCTGGCTTGAGCACGGCGCCGTTGCCGAGCTGGTCCACCAGCCCGCGCTGGATTTCCTGCCAGGGCGTCTGGTGCGCAGGGTACTTGTAGCCGCCCGCTTCCGCCAGTTTCTGACGGCGCGTCGCGATCTCGGCGTCCGAAATCAGGATATCGGCGGTGCCATTGTTGAGATCGATCCGCACTCGGTCACCCGTGCGCAGGATAGCGAGGTTGCCGCCCGCTGCCGCTTCGGGCGAGGCGTTGAGGATCGAGGGCGAGCCCGACGTGCCGGATTGGCGCCCGTCGCCGATACAGGCTAGCGCGTGCACACCCTTCTTGATGAGGTAGGCAGGCGGCCGCATATTGACGACTTCAGCCGCCCCCGGATAGCCGATCGGGCCCGCGCCGCGCATGAACAGCAGCGTGTGCTCGTCGATATCGAGCGAGGGATCATCGATCCGGTGGTGATAGTCCTCGGGACCATCGAACACCACCGCCTTGCCCTCGAACATGCCGGGATGCTCGGGATTGGCAAGGTAGCGCTCGCGGAACTCGGGCGAGATCACGCTGGTCTTCATGATCGCGTTGTCGAAGAGATTGCCGCGCAGCACCAGGAACCCGGCTTCTTCCTTGAGCGGCTGCTCGAAGGGGCGGATCACCTTCTCGTCCTGGATGGGCGTGTTGCGGCAGTTCTCGCCGATGGTCTTGCCGTTGACGGTGGGTGCATTCTCGCGGATCAGCCCCTGCTTCATCAACTCGTTGACCACCGCCGGCACGCCGCCCGCATGGTAGTAATCCTCGCCGAGATATTCGCCGGCCGGCTGCAGATTCACCAGCAGCGGGACCTTATGCCCATAGGTCTGGAAATCCTGCAGGTCGAGCTCGACACCGATATGCTTGGCGATCGCCTGGATGTGGATCGGGGCGTTGGTCGACCCGCCAATCGCGGAGTTCACCACGATGGTATTGATGAAATTGTCCTTGGTCATGATGTCGGAGGGCTTGAGGTCCTCATGCACCATGTCGACGATGCGCTTGCCCGTGCGATAGGCCATTTCCTGGCGATCGCGATAAGGCGCGGGAATCGCGGCCGAGCCGGGCAGCTGCATGCCCAGCGACTCGGCCAGCGAGTTCATCGTGGTTGCCGTGCCCATCGTGTTGCAGAAGCCGGTGGACGGCGCCGAGGACGCCACCAGCTCGATGAACTGCGCGTAGTCGATCTCGCCGGCCGCCATCATCTGGCGTGCCTTCCACACAATGGTGCCCGAGCCGGTCCGCTCGCCCTTGTGCCAGCCATTGAGCATCGGCCCGACCGAGAGCGCAATCGCCGGGATGTTAACCGTGGCCGCACCCATCAGCATGGCCGGAGTGGTCTTGTCGCAGCCAATGGTCAGCACCACGCCATCGAGCGGATAGCCGTAAAGCACTTCCACCAGCCCGAGATAGGCCAGGTTCCGGTCGAGCCCGGCGGTGGGGCGCTTGCCGGTTTCCTGGATGGGATGCACGGGAAACTCAATGGCAATGCCACCGGCCTCGCGGATGCCTTCGCGCACGCGTTCAGCCAGGACAATATGATGGCGGTTGCAGGGGGAAAGGTCGGAGCCGGTCTGGGCGATGCCGATAATAGGCTTGTTGGACTGCAGTTCCTCGCGCGAAACGCCGAAATTCATGTAGCGCTCAAGATAAAGCGCGGTCATGTCCGGGTTCTCGGGATTATCGAACCAAGCGCGCGAGCGCAGCTTCTTGGGCGCGCTGCCCTGCCCATTGGGGGGAGAGAAGCTGTTGTCTGCCGTCATAACCGTTGTCCTCAATAGTTCCGCCGAAGCGAATACACGCTGTCTTTTGTCTCACTTCTAGCATGTTAGTTGCAGGAGTGAACGCCAATCCTGTTGGATTTCGTCGTCCGTTGCAGATCGCCGGCAAGGCCATACCGTTCGAATCGGCTAGGCGTGGACCAGTCGAGCGTTTAGGTTTGCCCTTCAATGCGGGGCGGACCAGAGGGGGCGGATGTGAGCGAGTTTGTCGATTGGGTCGGGGTGGATTGGGGCACATCCAATTTGCGGGCTTGGGGACTTGGCGCCGATGGCGCCGTGGTGGTATCGCGCAAATCCGACCAGGGCATGGGCAAGCTGACGCGCGAGCAATATCCCGCCGTGCTCGAAACCTTGCTGGATGGCCTGACCGGCAACAACGGTGCGCCGCTGGATGTGTTGATCTGCGGCATGGCCGGCGCGCGCCAGGGTTGGTTCGAAGCCCCCTATCTCGAAGCGCCGACCGATCTGCGCGGTCTCATCGATGGCGCGGTGCGTCCGCCCATGCCCGACAATCATCTGAGCCCGGCGATTCTGCCCGGCGTCTGCCAAAAGGCGGGCGGTGACAATGTCATGCGCGGCGAGGAAACCCAGTTGCTCGGTCTCGCCACTCTCCGGCCCAATGCCCATGGCGTTGTGTGCATGCCGGGCACCCATTCCAAATGGGTCAGCATGAACGGCACCCGCGTCGAGCACTTCTCCACCGCCATGACGGGCGAACTC
>JAQSXP010000019.1 GCA_029256605.1 Devosia sp.
GATCATCCACGTAACCGGCCGCCAGATCTATGACAGCCGTGGCAACCCCACGGTCGAGGTCGATGTGGTGCTCGATGACGGCTCCTTCGGCCGCGCGGCAGTGCCCTCGGGCGCTTCCACCGGTGCGCATGAAGCGGTGGAACTCCGCGATGGCGGTCAGCTCTACTTGGGCAAGGGCGTGACGCAGGCGGTCGAGAACGTTAACACCGCGATCTTTGACGAGATCCAGGGCATGGATGCGCTCGACCAGATCGCCGTCGACCAGGCGATGATCGAGCTCGACGGTACCCACAACAAGGGTCGCCTGGGCGCGAACGCCATTCTCGGCGTGTCGCTGGCGGTTGCCAAGGCGGCGGCGGAGTCCAGCGAGCTGCCGTTCTATCGCTATATCGGTGGGCCCAATGCCCATGTGCTGCCTGTGCCGATGATGAACATCATCAATGGCGGCCAACATGCTGATAATCCGATTGATATGCAGGAATTCATGATCCTGCCGGTCGGCGCGGAAAGCCTGTCCGATGCGGTGCGGATCGGCGCCGAGATCTTCCACACGCTGAAGAAGGGCCTCTCGGCCGAGGGTCACAATACTGCGGTTGGTGATGAGGGCGGATTCGCGCCGAACCTGAAGTCGGCAGATGAAGCGCTGGGCTTTATTATGAACTCCATCGAAAAGGCGGGCTACAAGCCGGGCGAGGATGTATTCCTTGGTCTCGATTGCGCCGCCACCGAGTATTTCAAGAACGGTCAATATGCGATGGAAGGCGAAGGTCGCACTTTTTCTTCGGAGGAGAATGTCCGGTTCCTTGAAGATCTGGCCAACCGCTATCCCATCATTTCCATCGAAGACGGCATGGCCGAGGATGACTGGGATGGCTGGAAGGCGCTGACCGACGCTATCGGCAAGAAGGTGCAGCTGGTGGGCGATGATCTATTCGTCACCAATACCGAGCGCCTTGTGTCGGGTATCAAAATGGGTGTCGCCAACTCCATCCTGGTCAAGGTCAACCAGATCGGCTCGCTCTCCGAGACTCTCAACGCCGTCGATACTGCGCATCGCGCCGGTTATACTTCGGTGATGTCGCACCGGTCGGGCGAAACCGAGGATTCAACCATTGCGGATCTTGCCGTGGCGCTGAACTGCGGGCAGATCAAGACGGGATCGCTGTCGCGTTCGGACCGATTGGCCAAGTACAACCAGCTGATCCGCATCGAAGAGCAGCTGGGCACTTCTGCCAAATATGCCGGCTTCTCGGTGGTCAAGGGCCGCTGATCGCCACAATGATGAACGGATCCTGAACGGATCCTGACACGACGTTAAGCGCGCGGAACAGCCGAGTTCGGCCATCGTTGATCTGGATGCAAAAAATCCGGAGTTTGACATGGCCGAATTCGACAAACTCGCCGTTGTGACCGGTGCCTCTTCAGGCATCGGTTTTGAACTGGCCAAGCACTGCGCCGAGCAGGGCTATAATCTCGTGGTCGCCGCCGACGGCTCCGACATCGACGATGCCGCCGCAACGCTGCGCCAGCTGGGTGGCATGGTCGAGGCGGTGCAGGCCGATCTTTCCACCTATGAAGGCGTTGACGAGCTCTATGCGGCGGTGGCTGCGCTGGGGCGTCCGGTTGACGTGCTGATGGCCAATGCCGGCCGGGGCTTGGGCAAGGCGTTCCTCGACCAGGATTTCGCCGATATCCAGCAGGTGATCGACGTCAATGTGATCGGCACCACTTATCTCCTGCACCGCTTTGTGCGCGACATGCGCGACCGCAATGCCGGAAAAGTGCTGATCACCGGCTCGATTGGCGGCTTGCTGCCGGGCAGTTTCCAGGCGGTGTACAACGCGACCAAGGCCTATGTGGATTCATTCGCCTATGCGCTGCGCAACGAACTCAAGGACACCGATGTCACGATCACCCTGCTGATGCCGGGGCCGACGGACACCAACTTCTTTGAAGTGGCCGACATGCTGGACACCAAAGTCGCCACCGACAAGAAGGACGATCCGGCAATGGTGGCCAAGGCTGGCTATGACGCGATGATGCGCGGCGACGGGCATGAAGTGTCGGGCTTTGCCAACAAGATGCAGGCGCTGATGAGCAATGTGCTGCCCCAGGGTGCGCTGGCTTCGGGAGTCTTCCGCGCATCGCGATTGCGGAAGCGTCTGTACCCCCACCCTCGATCCCTCCCCTCAAGGGGGAGGGAGGCGATGGGGCGAGCTGTGGTGATTCAATGTGAATCTCGTCCTGCCACCGGTGTCACCCCCGCGTTGAGCCGGGGGTCACCCTGAGGTGATGGGGAACACCGGACGGCCTGGGGAGGGTTCTCGAGATGGGCCCCGGCTTAGGGCCGGGGTGACAATCGCGGTTTGGGGAGGGCCGCTGGGTTCCACGGGGACCCCCTCCCTCGGTCCCTCCCCTCAAGGGGGAGGGAGGCGCAAGCCCGCAGCTGGTGTTCACTTTGGTGGCGCAAGAGTCCTTCTACTGGAACGCCGTCTCGACAAAGCTGCGCAGCTTGCGGGAGTGGAGGCGTTCGGCGGGTTGGTCGCGCAGGATTTCCATGGCGCGCAGGCCGATCAGCAGGTGGCGATTGACCTGGGTGCGGTAGAAATCCGAGGCCATGCCGGGCAGCTTAAGTTCGCCGTGGAGCGGCTTGTCGGAGACGCAGAGCAGGGTGCCGTAGGGAACACGGAAGCGGAAGCCGTTGGCGGCGATGGTTGCCGATTCCATGTCGAGCGCCACCGCGCGCGACTGGCTGAGGCGCTGGGTGATCTCGGCCTGGTCGCGCAATTCCCAGTTCCGGTTATCAAAGGTGGCGACGGTGCCGGTGCGCATGATGCGCTTGGTTTCGAGGCCCTCGAGTTGCGTGATTTCCTCGACTGCCTGTTCGAGCGCCACCTGCACTTCGGCAAGGGCCGGAATGGGAACTGAGAGCGGCAGATCGGCGTCAAGGACATGGTCCTCGCGCACATAGGCATGGGCGAGCACGTAATCACCCAGTTCCTGGGAGTTGCGCAGGCCGGCGCAGTGCCCGAGCATGATCCAGGCATGAGGGCGCAGCACCGCAATATGGTCGGTGATGGTTTTGGCATTGGAGGGGCCGACGCCGATATTGACCATGGTGATGCCCCGGCTGCGGCCGGTGGTCAGGTGATAAGCCGGCATCTGCGGTGCGCGGGCGACCGGGGTGCCGGAGACTTCGCCGCCAAGCCGGACATTGTTGGTGATGAAATTGCCCGGCTCGATGAAGCTATCATATTGGGCATGCCCGGAGGACATATACTCCTTGGCCACCCGGCAGAACTCGTCGATGTAGAACTGGTAATTGGTGAAAATCACGAAGTTCTGGAAATGCTGCGCATCAGTGCCGGTGTAATGGCTGAGCCGGAACAAGGAATAGTCGACCCGCGGCGCGGTGAAGGCGGCCAGCGGGTAGGGTCCGCCCTTGGGTGGAATAAAGGTGCCATTGGCGATCTCGTCATCGGCGTTGGCGAGATCGGGCGCGTCGAACACGTCGCGTAGGGGGATATCGAGGGCGTTGAGCGCTTCGCCATCGACCCGGGCATTGGGCGGCATGGCAAAATGTAGCGGGATGGGCGTGTCGGATTCCCCGATATCGATGGTGCCGCCGTGATTGTTGAGGATGACCGAGAACTGCTCCTGAAAATAGGTGCGGAACAGGTCAGGCGCGGTCACGGTGGTCCGGTAAAGGCCGGGCGTATGCAGATAGCCATAGGGCAGGGTGGAGCGCCCGCGCCCGAAACTGGTTGAGCGCACCTCCACCTGCGGATAGCAGGCCCGCACCCGGCCACCGGGAATAACGCCATGCGCCAGCCCATCGAGATGCTCGCGGATGAAGCTGGTGTTGCGGTGATAGATCTCGGCCAGGAATTCCCAGGCCTTTTCGGGATCGGTGAAGGAGCGGGTGGCGATGTGGGGCGGGCTGATCGTCGTCATTGTTTTTTCTCGTTGACCGGCGCTGCTTGGGTCGGACTAAGGCGATGTTAGCACGGTGGCGTGACGGGAACGCAAAGCTCGGCAGGTCCGATGCACCGCGCTGCTTTTTGCAGCAGCTTGTCCACGCCCGACCGGCCTGCCTGCGTTCAAATCACCCTCCAACGATGCTCGCGTGGTGTCCCGACGGCGGGCAGCCTTGCAGGTCTGGCCGGCAACATCAAGCGAGCGGCCTTCGACGTGGTCGCTCGCGATAAAGGCGCCAGGGTTCCGCCTCAAGGTGGTGAGGCAGGTCAGTCTCGAAGGCCGAGACTCAGGCCGCTAGAGTGGCAAGAAAATGGTCGATGCCGGCTTGGGCGACTTCCATGTCTTGGGCCGGGGTGCCGGAGCTGACGCCGATACCGCCGACAACGGCGCCATCAACGAGAATGGGCGGGCCGCCGCCCACCACCATCAGCCGGCCACCGATCGCTGAACCGATGCCATAGGCAGCGGCGCCAGGCTGGCTCGCCGTGCCATACTCATGGGTCGCCTTCTTGGCCGCCGAGGCGGTGAAGGACTTGTCGATGGCAATGGTGATGCTGGTGATCTTGCCGCCATTCATCCGCTCGAACGCGATCAGGTTGCCGCTCTCATCGGTGATGGCAATGCACATTGGCACACCAGTGTCGGGTTCATAAACCGGCCGCGGCTCCGTACCCGCCGCCGACCAGCTGATCTATTTCAGTTAAAGCGCCACAACTGTCAATGTATGCAATTCGTATTGCACATACATGCGGAATGTGCATTCTCTCTATGCAAGCGTCCGTGTGTTGTCGACCTTGGTGCTGGATGCCTCATCCTGAAGGGAATTGAAACATGCCAACTTCTATGAAACTGGGCCTTACAAGTGCGATGGCCTTGATCCTGTCGATCGGCGTCGCAGCTGCGGCAGACTGCACCCAAACCGTCCCGGAGTCGGCCTTGGTGAAACCCGGCACTCTGGTGATGTCCACCAACCCGACCCTGCCGCCGCTGCAGTTCATCAATTCGAGCGGCGAGCTTAAGGGCATGCGCGTCGAGCTGGGCGAAGAGATCGCCAAGCGGTTGTGCCTGACGCCCGAATATGTGCGCATCGAGTTCTCCGCCATGATACCGGGTCTGCAGGCCGGGCGCTGGGACATGATCAACACCGGCATCTTCGTGACGCCGGAGCGCGCCGCGATGATGAACATGATCGCGTATGAGCTGCAGGCCATCAGCGTTTCGGTGCCGGTCGGCGTGGAGGACGTCACCGAAGCCGACGACCTGGCGGGCAAAGTGGTCGGCGTCGAGATCGGCGGCTTTGAAGAAAACAAGACCAAGGAGCTGAGCGCGGACCTCGAGGCGCGCGGGCTCGAGCCCATGGAAATCCGCACCTTCGACAATTTCGCGCTGGCCTATCAGGCGCTGCGCGCCGGGCAGGTGGAAGCAGTGGTCTCCATCGATGGCGTTGCCAAGGAATATGACGCCCGCGGAGACTTCCGCCGCGCCGTCTCGGGCCTTTTCCCGACACCGGTGGCGCTCGCCATGCAGAGCCCCGAACTCGCCCAAGCCGTGGTTTCAGTGCTGAGCGAGATGAAGACCGACGGCTCCTATGACGCGCTGTTCGAGCAATACGGGGTCGCGTCGGTAACCGAGGACTTCGTTATCGCCGCTGGCGAATAAGCAAGCAACCGCAAGGAGCTGACATGCAAGTCTGGAGCTGGACCGGCTTTTTCGAGTACCTGACCAACCCCTTCATCATCGGAGGGGCCATAACCACGTTGTGGCTGACACTGGCGGCAATCGTGGGTGGTCTGATCCTCGGCTTCATCCTCGCCATGATGAAGATCTCGAAGAACCCGCTCTTGTCGGCCCCAGCTTCAGCTTACATCTGGCTCTTTCGCGGCACCCCGCTGCTGGTGCAGCTCATCGTCATCTATACCGGCCTGCCGCAGTTCGGCATCCACCTCAGCGTGCTGGAATCGGCGTTGATCGGCCTGATCCTGAACGAAGCGGCCTACCTCGCCGAGATTGTGCGTGCCGGTGTCGGCGCCGTGCCGGCCGGCCAGGTCAATGCCGCCCGGGCGGTGGGCATGCGCGAGCCGCAGATCATGCGCTACATCGTTATGCCTCAGGCCCTGCGCATCATCATTCCCCCACTAGGCAACTCGGTAAACGGCCTGCTGAAAACGACTTCGGTCACCTCCGTGATCTCCATGGAAGAGCTGCTGCGCCGCACCCAGGTGCTGATCCAGGAAAAGTTCATGGTGCTCGAGCTCTTTGCCGTGGCCGCCATCTACTACCTGGTCCTGACCACGCTGTGGGACTTCGTGCAGCGCCGCATCGAGAAGCGCTATGGCCGTGCCTACCAGCAGGTCAGCACCAGCAAGAGCTCCAAAATGCCCAAGATCGGCGCACCGGCCGAACAGCGCTAGGCCTGATCCTTCAAGACGACAACTTACTCTGCGGACTGGTTCAAGAACTATGCATAATACCTTCAGCGGTACCTTTACCGTGATGATCACGCCTTTTGACGGAGCAGGCAGGGTCGACCTTGCGGCCCTTGCCGAGTTCACGAACTGGCAGATCGAGCAGGGCATACATGGGCTGATCCCGCTGGGCTCGACGGGCGAGTTCCTGTCGCTGAGCGACGAGGAATTTGCCGATGTGGCGCGCACCGTAATCGACACAGCCGTTGGGCGCGTACCGGTTCTGGTGGGCACAGGGGCGGAAGACACCCGCCGGGCACTGCATCTGAGCCAGACCGCCGAAAAGCTCGGCGCGGACGGCGTGATGATCATCCCGCCATTCTATTCGACCCCTACCGACGATGAACTGGTGCGGCACTACGAGACCATCGCAGCCGGGATCGACATCCCGATCATGGTCTACAACAATCCCGCCACTGCCAATGTCGATCTCAAGCCCGAGCTCGTGGCGCGGCTGGCCCAGATCGATGGCTGCGACTACATCAAGGAATCCACCCTTGAAGTGACCCGCGTTCGCGACATCATCCGCCTATGCGGTGACAAGATGACCGTCTTCGGCGGGATTTTGGGCTTTGAATCCTTTGTGGAAGGCGCTCGCGGCTGGGTTGCCGTCGCGTCCAATGTCGCGCCCAAGGAAATGGCCCGGCTTTACGAGCTGGTGGCTGATGAAAAGGATATCGATGCCGCCCGCGATCTCTACCATGCCTGGGTGCCGCTGATCGATGCGGTGGGCGGGCAGCGCTATGTAGGCGCCACCAAGTCCCTGCTCAAGCATATGGGCTTTGCCGCCGGCCATCCCCGCCCGCCGCGCCTGCCCATTCCCGACGAGCTCGATCGCAAGATGGGCCAGCTCGTGCGCGAACTGGGCCTGAGCTATGGTGCCGGGAGCGCCCGGCCATGAGCACGCGGGAGCGGCTGATCGAGATCCTGGGCGAACTGGTGGCGGTACCCACCGCCTATCCGCCGGGGGACACCACCGCACTCTGCGCGCTTCTCGTGCCGCGGCTCGAGGCGCTGGGCTATCGGGTGGCTGTGCATGCCGAAGTGCCAGGGCTCGACAATCTTGTCGCGACCATCGGTGAGGGTGCGCCGCATCTGGTGTTCAACGCCCACGCCGATACAGTGGGGGTGGGGGAAGCTTCGAGCTGGCAGACCGACCCGTTCGTGCTGACCGCCAAGGGTGATCGGCTTTATGGCCTGGGCTCCTCCAACTGCAAGGGCTCCATGGCGGTGCAGCTGTGGCTGGCCGAGGAGATCGCCCGGCGGGGCGGGCCGGCCAAGGGCTCGATCAGCTTCACCTTCGTGACCGACGAGGAAAGCCTCGGGCCGCACGGCATGCGGTTCCTGCGCGAAAGCGGCGTGGTCAAGCCCGATTACCTGTTTTTGGGCGCACCGACCTCCAATGCCCTCATCACTTCGGAGCGCGGCGTGATGTGGGTTGGTATCGAAACCTTCGGCAAGGCCGCCCATGCCGGGGCGCCCGACACCGGCGACAATGCCATCGAACGCATGCTGCGATTGGCGGCGGTGCTGGAGCGCGAGCTGTTCCCCAAGATTGCCGCGCGTGCGGAAGGGGCGCTGCGCTCGACCTACAATGTCGGCAAGTTCCATGGCGGGCACAACACCAATGTCGTGCCCAGCCGGTGCCGGCTCGAGATCGACCGCCGCCTCCTGCCATCCGAGACCGTGGATGGCGCCTTTGCCGAGATCGTGGCGGCGCTGGAAGGCAGCGGCGAGCCGGAAGGCAGCTGGCAGGCCGAACTGATGCGCGGCACCAACGGCTTCAGCTCGCCACGCGATGGGGCAGTGGTGCAGGCCCTGTCGGCCGCGGTGATTTTGGTGATGGGGGGCGAACCGCACTTCCTCGATGCCGTGGGCGCCAGCGATGGCCGCTGGTTTGCCGATGACGGGATCGAAATCATCAACTTCGGGCCTGGTGGCGGCTCGGAAGGGCATGCGGCCGACGAGTTCGTGCTGGCGAGCGAATTGGAGGAAAGCGCTGCCATCCACCTCGATTTCGTTGAACGCCTCCTGGGATATGCCGGCAAGTGAGTGGCGTGCCACATCAGAACCGGACCCGCGGGGCGGGCGTCACTATCAGCTTTGATGGCCGCCCGCTCGAGGCGGTGCCAGGCGACACAGTAGCGGCGACGCTGCTGGCTCATGGCGTCTTGGCCCAGACCCGCAACCTCAAGTCGAGCACAGGCGCCGAGCAACCGCGCGGCGTGTTTTGCGGCATGGGTGTTTGCCACGACTGCCTGGTAACGGTGGATGGCCGCAACAATACCCGCTCCTGCATGACCAAGGTGGAGCCGGGCATGGTGGTGCACACCCAGGAGCCACGGGCAGCACTGGGCGATGGCGAGGCCGATCTGGCCGAGTTGCCCCTGGGCGACTTACCGGTGGAAGCGGTCGAGATCCTCGTGATCGGTGCGGGTCCCGGTGGGCTGGTGGCGGCCGCTGCGGCCCGTGAAGCCGGCGCCTCGGTGCTGGTGGTCGATGAACGGCCGACGCCGGGCGGGCAGTTCTACAAGCAGGCTGCCCATGCAGGCGCCCACCCAAAGACGGGTGCGGATGCGCAGATGCGGGCGGGCACCGAGCTGATCGGCAAGGTCCAGGCGGCTGGTATCGAGATCCGCAGCGGCGTGCTGATCTGGGGCGCCTTTCGCGATGGCGACAAGCTGCGCCTTGGCTACCTGCGCGATGGTAAGGCGGGTTATTTCACGCCCGGTATGCTGATTATTGCGACCGGCGCCAGCGAGCAGCCCGGCGTGTTCCCCGGCTGGACGCTGCCGGGGGTGATGACCACCGGCGCGGCGCAAACCCTGATGCGCAGCTATGGCGTGGCACCGGGCCAGCGGGTGCTCGTGGCCGGCAACGGGCCGCTCAACCTGCAGGTCGCGTTTGAACTGGCGCGCAGCGGCGCCCGCGTGGTTGCGGTGGCCGAAGCGGCACCCGCTCCCTGGCAACGCCCGGCCGCCGCCATGGCCATGGCCAGCGCACAACCCAAGCTCGCTCTTGCGGGCATGCGGCAGATGGCGGCGCTGAACCGCTTCTACACGCCGATCCTTTGGGAAACCCGCATCGTGCGGGTGGAAGGAGCAGGTCGTGCGCGGGTGGCGGTGCTGGAAGACGAGGCGGGCAAGCAGCGGCGCTTTGACGTCGATGCGGTCTGCGTGGGGGAAGGCTTTGCCCCTGCCAACGAATTGCTGCGCCTGCTGGGCGCCCGCCATGCCGCGCCCGCCAACAGCTTTGCACGGCTTGAAGCGGTGCGCGACGATGCGGGAGCGACCTCGCTCGAGGATGTATTCGTGGTGGGCGAAGCGGGTGGCTTTGGCGGCGCCCATATTGCCATGGCGCAGGGCCGGTTGGCTGGCCTTGAAGCGGCGCGACGGCTCGGGCGCAGCGTTACCGACGACGCCGTGGCAAGGCGTCATCTCCAGCGGCACCGCAAGTTCCAGAGCGCGCTCTGGCAGGTTTTTGCCGCTGACGATCCGGGCCTTAGCCGGGCCGAGGACAACACCATTGTGTGCCGCTGCGAAGCGGTGGAACTGGGCGAGATCAAGAACGCGATCATGAGCCGGGGCGCGATCGACCTGGCCAGCATCAAGCGCCTGACCCGAGCCGGGATGGGCCGTTGCCAAGGCCGCTACTGCGGGCCGCGCATCGCCACGTTGATCGATCGGCCGCGCTCCGAAGCGCAGTTCAATGCCCCCCAGATCCCCTTGCGCCCAGTTCCCTTGGCTGCGCTGGCGGTGGAAAAGCCGGAATGGGGCGGCCATCGCCGCGCCATGCTGCCCCCGCTCGATGCCACCGAACGCGAGGATCGGCTCGATTGCCGGCAGGCCGAAGTGGTGGTGATTGGCGCGGGTATTGTGGGGCTTTCGACCGCAATGTTCTTGGCAAGGGCCGGCCGCGAAGTGGCGGTGGTGGATCGCGGCTACCCCAATGCGCGCGCTTCAGGCGGCAATGCGGGGAGCCTGCATGCGCAGCTGCTGTCCTTTGACCATGGAGCCAAGGCAGGCGGCAGCTCCCTGGCCGCCCAGACCCTGCCGCTCCAGCGCGACAGCATCGAGCTGTGGAAGGCGATCCAGAGCGAAACCGACCTCGCTCTCGACATCAAGATCACTGGCGGGTTGATGGTCGCCGAGAACGAACGCGATCTCGGCTTCCTGGCGGAAAAAGCCCGGGTTGAGCGCTCCTTTGGGATCGACTGCGACATCATCGATGCCGCAACACTGCGCGGCCTTGAGCCGGCACTTGATGATCTGTTTATCGGGGCGGCATTCTGCCCGCAGGAGGGCAAGATCAATCCGCTGGTTGCCACGCAAGCGGTGCTGGACGCGGCGCTCAAGCTGGGCGTGCGGGTTTATTCCAATGCGGCGGTGACGGGGATCGACAAGGCCGGTGTCGGCTTTGCCGTACGCACGGTGCGCGGCACGATTCAGGCCGGACAGGTCGTCAACGCGGCGGGGGCGTTCGCTGGCGAAATCGGCCGCATGGCAGGGCTCCAGGTGCCGGTATTCGGTGCGCCCTTGCAGATGTGCGTCACCGAGCCCGTCAAGCCGCTGATCTCGCGGCTGGTGGCGCATGCCGACCGGCACCTGACGCTCAAGCAAACGAGCAATGGCAGCTTCCTGATCGGGGGCGGCTGGACAGCCGGGCTCGACACCATCCACAAGCATCCCCGGCCGACCCGCGAAAGCATCGAAGGCAATCTTTGGGTGGCACAACGCGTGGTCCCCGCGCTGCGCAAGCTCAATGTGATCCGAACCTGGGCAGCGATGAACATCGATATCGATGGCGCGCCAATTCTTGGCGAGCATCCGGCTTTGCCGGGCTTTTTCAATGCAGTGACATCGAACGGCTACACGCTTGCTCCCCTTGTGGGCCGCATCACCGCCGATCTCGTCACCACCGGCAGCACCGACCGGGATGTCAGCCCGTTCGAAATTTCCCGTTTCCCCAGATAGTCAGGAGTTCAAGGCATGATTGTTCTGGACAAAGTCAGCAAATGGTATGGCGACTTCCAGGTCCTTACGGACTGCACCACCACGGTTCAGAAGGGGGAAGTGGTCGTGGTTTGCGGCCCCTCAGGGTCGGGCAAATCCACGCTGATCAAATGCGTCAACGCCCTCGAAACCTTCCAGCAGGGCACCATCACCGTGGATGGCACCTCGGTCGGGGACAAGGACACCGACCTGCCCAAGCTGCGCTCACGCGTGGGCATGGTGTTCCAGAGCTTTGAGCTGTTTCCGCACCTGTCGATCCTCGACAACCTGACCATTGCGCAGGAGAAGGTGCTCGGCCGCAAGCAGAATGAGGCTGCCGACAAGGCCAAGGAACTGTTGGCCCGCGTCGGCTTGAGCGCCCACGCCAACAAATACCCGCTGCAGCTTTCGGGTGGGCAGCAGCAGCGCGTGGCAATTGCCCGGGCCCTTGCCATGGACCCCATCGCCATGCTGTTCGACGAGCCCACTTCCGCGCTCGACCCCGAAATGGTGTCCGAAGTGCTCGACGGGATGACCGAGCTGGCGCGCGAAGGCATGACAATGATGTGCGTGACCCATGAAATGAGCTTTGCGCGCAAGGTCGCGGGGCGCGTTATCTTCATGGATCACGGCGAAATCGCCGATGATCGGCCCACCTCGGAATTCTTCGGCAATGTCCGCAGCCCGCGGGCCGACGCCTTTCTCAGCAAGATCCTGCAGCACTAGCGCAGGCCAGGAAGCACAAGCATGAGCGAGAGCCTGAACAAGATCGATGCGGCAGTTGCCGCCGGCCGCGACACCATCGTCGATTTCCTGCGCGAGTTGCTTGGCCAGTCGCGCAATGGCGACGAAGCGGTGCAGGCCTGGCTCGCAGCGCAAAGTGAGGCCTTGGGCTGCACGGTGACAACGCAGCGCTATCGCCCGGCCGACATTCCGATGGTGGCCGAATTCGCCGGGGAGCGGGCAATCGACACCGGCGGAAGGGCGAGCGTGCTGGCCCATCTGCCCGGTTCGGGCGAGGGGCGCAGTGTCATCTTTTTTGCCCATCCCGACAGCGAGCCCTTTGTTGAGCCGCATGGCTGGAGCCACGACCCCTTCGCCGGAGAAACCGAGGACGGCCGCCTTTATGGCTGGGGCCTCGCGGACGATCTGGCCGGAATTGCTGCCATGGTGCAGGCGGTGGCGGTGCTCAAGGCAGCCGGGCTGGAGCCGGCCGGAGATGTTTATCTGGCCAGCACGCCCAGCAAGCGCCATGCACGCGGAGTTTCGGCATTGCTTCATAGCGGGGTCAGCGCCGATGCCGCGGTGTATTTCCACCCGGCGGAATCCGGAGAAGGCTTGCGTGAAGTGAAAGCCTTCGCTTCGGGGCAGCTGGATTTTCGCATCGTGGTGGCCGGGCAGCCACCCCAAACCACCGAACCGCACCAGACCGGCTTTGCGCATCGCGGGGTTAACCCGATCGAAAAAGCCATGCTGATCTTCCGGGCCTTGAGTGACCTCGATGCCGAACGCGGCCAGCGCGTGCTGCATCCCTCGCTGCAGGCTGCGGTGGGTCGCTCCACCAATCTGATGCTGTCCCATATCGCAGCAGGCGAACCCGATCGGTTGTCGCGGATGGCCAGCAGTTGCACGCTGGGCGGCGCGGTTTCGCTGCCGCCGGGAGAAGCGCTCGAAGAGGTGCAAGCGCAGATCGAGGCGGTGCTTGGCCAGGTCGCGGAAGAGGACGACTGGCTGCGTCTGCATCCGCCCGAGATCATCTGGGATGCCGGAGTGACTGGTGCCGAAGTGCCTGTGAGCCATCCGCTTTACCGCACAGTGGCCGAGGTGATCGAGGCCACGATCGGGCAAGCGCCCCATGTCAATGTGATGCATACCTCGAGCGATATTCGCAATCCGATGGTGCAAAAGGGCATCCCAACTGTGGGACTGGGTTCGCTCGGCGGGAACCTGACGCAGAACCACAGCCATGACGAGTGGATCGATATCAACGACTATGTCCGCTGCGTTCAGGTGGCAGCCGGCATCATCGCGCGCTGGTGCGGCGTGCGGGAAACCGTTCGGCCCAGGGCGATGGCTGCGAGCGCCGCGTGACCGTGGGCGCAAGCTTCGGGATCATCGGTTTCGGCCCTATCGCGCGGCGCATCGCCTGCCGGCTGCGCGAGCAAGCGGGGGCGCCCGAACTCGTGGCCCTGCTGGTGCGCGGCCGCAGCCGGGAGGCGGCCACGGAAGCGTTCGGCGCCGCGGTGGTGTGCACCGATCTGAGGGCGTTCATGGAGCGCCGGCCGGTTGTGGCGGTTGAAAGTGCCTCGGCCGCGGCGCTGGTGCAGCATGGCCCGGAATTGCTGCAGGCCGGCATTGACCTCATGCCCTTGTCGCTGGGTGCCTTTGCCGATCCGGCAAACGAACATGCACTGCTGGCGGCTGCCGAGCGCGGGCCGGGGCGGCTGGAGATCCCGGCAGGCGCATTGGGGTCGCTGGGCTTGCTTGCCGCCGGACGTGAGTGCGGCCTGCGCGAGGTGGTGTTGCGGGTGAGCTATCCCGTGCAGCGCTGGGCGGGCATGGGGGCTGGGCGCTTCATCGATTTGGACACGGTGCGCCAACCCACCTCGTTTTTGCGAGGCACGGTGCGAGACGTCGTGAGCAGGTTCCCCGGGCATCTCAATTTGTCGGTAGCTGTGGCGCTGGCTGGCTTGGGGTTGGACCATACCGAGCTGGAGCTGGTGGCTGATCCCGGCATCACCCAGGCGGTGTTCGAGTTGACGAGCCTTGCCGATGCTGGCCCGGTGAGCCTGCGGATCGGCGGGCGCGATGCGCCGGTGGACGAAGATCCGATCGACTACACCACGTTCAGCGTGCTGCGGCTGCTGCGCCGGCGGCAGGCGCGGGTGGCGATCTAGCGGGGAGGGCGCAAATGGCGGGTGTAGTTCGCACAGTGTGCGGCGATGTGGAGGTCGAGGCGATCGGGCGCATCGTTTTTCACGAACATCTGCTGTTCGATCTCGTTCGCCCCGCGCAGCGCAACGACATCACAAGCCCGCCTATTACCATGGCCAATCGCTGGCAGGTCGACTACCGCTCCAACGAAAACCCCCGCAATGCGCGCCAGCTTGATCCTGAGGTGGCGGCGGGGGAGCTGGCGGCGTTTGCCGGGGATGGCGGAGCGCTGCTGGTCGACCAGAGCACTTTCGGGATCGGCCGCAATCCAGAGGGGCAGCGACAGGCGTCAGTGGCGGCGGGCGTGCATGTGGTTGCTGCGGCTGGCACCTATGTGGCCGATTACCTCGATGCACAAACCCTGGCGCTCGATGTGGCGGCGCTGACCGAGCGCTTTGTTGCGGAAGTGGAAACCGGGCTCGATGGCACCGCGGTGTGCGCCGGCCTGATTGGCGAGATCGGCTGCTCCTGGCCCATTCACCCCTTCGAGCAACGGGCGCTGGTAGCCGCGGCTCAGGCGAGCCGCCGGACGGGCGCGGCTATCAGCGTGCATTCCGGCCGCCATGTGCAGGCGCCATTCGAGATCGTGCGGATTCTGGAGGCGGCGGGCGCGGATCTGTCGCGCTGCGTGATCTGCCACATGGACCGGACCTATCCAGATGGTGAGGGCGTGCGCGCGCTGCTGGAAACCGGCGTCTGCGTGGAATGGGACTTTTTCGGCATCGAGCAGTCCCATTACTGGATGGGCGAGGTGGAACTGCCGACCGATCTGGGGCGGCTGCACCTGATCAAGGCATTGTTCGAGGAAGGATGGGGCGAGCGGATTGTGGTCAGCCACGATATCTGCACCTGCACCCGCATGTGCCATCTCGGCGGCCATGGCTATGGGCATCTGTTGCGCAATGGGCCCGAACTGATGCAGCGCGCCGGGCTCACGCCCGATCAGGTCGAGCAACTGCTGCGGGTCAATCCCCTGCGGCTGCTGACCCTCGCGGGTGACTGATCAGATCGAGGCTTTGTAGAGCGAGCGCATATGCGCCTGCGCTTTTTGCCGGGCCAGCTTGGCTTCGCCACTTTCCAACGCCTCGATGATCTCGAGATGCTCGGTGGCATCGGGGATGAGGCGATCGGCCAGGTTGAGGGTTTCGTAAAGCCGGGTGACCATGCGCAGATGGCGGATCATTTCGGCCAGCACCGGATTGCCGGCATAATCGCACACCAGGGAATGAACCTCGTCATCGGACTGCCAATGGGCTTCGGGCAGATAAACCGGCGCGGCTAGGAGCGCATCGATGTTTTCGCGCACGCGCTTGATAGCAGCGGGTGGAACCCGACCGGCGCTGAGGGCCGCAGCTTCCCCTTCGAGCACTTCGCGCACCTTGAGGCTTTGGAGATATTCGGCGAGCCCGACGGCGCGCACCACAAAGGAGCGACCGTTTTTGACCACAAGCCCTTCGCCCTCAAGCTTCTGGAGGGCTTCGCGCAGGGGTGTGCGGGATACGCCGAGAATATCGGCGAGGCGCGACTCCACGATGATGTCCCCGCCATGCAGCTGTTGCGACTTGATGAGTTCGGTGACGGCCGCATGGACGCGGTCCGAAAGCGCTGCCTCCTCATTGGTCTTGGCAGCGGCATTCGCGAGTTGTTGCACAGTGACCCTCTCCAACGGTTCTGGAGACGTATCGCATACACTTTGCATGCGAACAAGGGCGGGCTCAAACTTTGGGCAGAATGGCTGCACAGTAGGCGGGTGCCAAGCGCAGCCTCGACGCAAAACACCCTAAGTCGCATCTTCCTCTTAGTTGATCGCCTTGACGATCCCGGAGACCGCTGCCTGCATGCTTTGAAGGGTATCGCCGGTGACGATGACGCCGAGGAGGGGGGCGGCGATGCCGGTGGCGCGGAGGGCCGGCATGTCGGCGGGAGTGAACTTCTTTTGACTGGGGGCGATTACCGGCACGCTGGACTGGTGGGCGATGTGGCGGTAGCGCGCGAGATCGTCCTCGGTCAGCGGCGTGCCATAGCCAGAGAAATCCATAATGGAGGCTTCGATCATCGCGCCAGGCAGGGCAGATGGGGCTGCAGGTGATCGAGATAAACGTTGAAGCCTTCAAAGCCCAGCTCAGCCAAGGCATCCATTTCCTCGGCGCTCGGCACGGTTTCCTGGCCGGCCATCACCAGCATGGGCGCGCCGAGCTTGGCGAGGGCTTCCAGAAACGGGCGCTCCTCGGTGAAGGAGCCAAAAGTGGTGCCGCTGGCACGGTGAAAGGCGTTGAGATGCACCTTGATGGCGCCAGCGCCCGCATCGAGAGCTGCGCGGGCAAGGTCAAGATCGTGCCGGGCAAGCGACACGATGACCGGGAAGTCGCCGCCGCTGATGGCGCGGTAAAGAGGGGTATCTGCGTAGTTGGGCATCTCAGTTGATCCGCTGGCCGGTGCTGGCGTCAAAAAGGTGGATATTGGC
>JAQSXP010000384.1 GCA_029256605.1 Devosia sp.
AAGGCCGCCCAAACCTGTTAGCTGGGACGGCTGGTGACGGCCGTCAGAACCTCAATGTCCTGGGGTGATCCCGGTTGCACCTCAAAAGCCCGATCGAAGACCTGGTCGCCGATCTTGGCCAGCACCACGTAATCGCCGGCCGACAGCACGGTCGAGGGGAAGGCGCCCAGATCGGTGAAGAGCGTTTTGCCGTCGGTGCCTTTCACGGTCCATTCCACATCGGCAATAGCTTCGCCCCCCGGTTCGGACACGAGCTTGAAGGCGACCTGGCTGGCATGGTGATAGAGCGTTGCATCGGTGAGCTGCCCCGGCTCGACCCGCAGATCGGCGCGCACTTCAGCGTTGATGGTGCCGAAATGGGATACTACGTGATAGGTGCCCGAATTGAGGGTGACGATGTCGTTGGGCGTCAGGTTCTCGGCGATAGGAACGCTACCATTGGCTTCCTCGAGCAGGATATCGAAGCGCAGCAAGTCGGGGGGGATCGGAATATCGCCCGTCACCGCCGCGTTGAGCCGCAAGGCGCCGGCATCGAGCACGAAGCTCTTTTCGTTGGAACCGGGCACCACGGTCACCGTGTCGCTGATCTGGGCGCGGCCATAAGCGATGTGGACGACATAGTCGCCGGGCGGCAGCTCCAGATTGGCCGTGCCTTCATCCGATTTGGCGACGAGGGGTAGCTCGCCGCTGGCATCGGCCGTCGTTTCAAAGATGCGCCAAACCAGACCATTGGGCACCACGGCCCCGTCCTTGGTGATCCGGGCGGTCAGCGACACCGGCTGGGGCGCCGAAGTTAGCGCATTGATGGCGGCGGTGGCGGGGGTGCTGCCGGGTGCGGCGGGCGCAGTGCCGCCCTCGCGCGGGGGCCGCGGGCGCGGCATGGGCGGCTGTTCGGCGCTTTGCTCCTGGGCCAACGGCCCTGGCGTCCCCCATGGCAGCTGGGCTCCAAACATCAGAGCCAGTCCAACAACAAGGATCGGTCGCAAACGCATGTTAACTCCAGGCCAGGCAGTCGCCCACCCGCGCTGCAATCAGGCGCGGATGCTAGGCAGCGATTGGGGAGAAGCTGTGTCACAGACCACCGCGCTTGAAAACAGTGCCTGGTGCCACATCGGCCATTTTGTGCGCTTGCGGGCTGGTCCAGCCCCCACGCGCTTGCTAAGGCAGCCCCAACAACGGAGAACGCCCATGCCCGCCAACCAGGCCATGCTCGACTATCTTCTCACTCGCCGCTCCGTCGGCATGGCGTTCCTGCAAGAGCCGGGGCCGACGCCCGAGCAGCTCGAACAAATGCTCACCATTGCCACGCGCGTGCCGGACCATGGCAAGCTCGCGCCCTGGCGCTTGATCCTGATCAGCGGCGATGATCGTGCCGCGGCCGGTGAAGCGCTCGCCCGCATTGCTGCTGCCAAGAACCCGGCCGTCGAACCGGTGCAGCTGGATCTGGAGCGGCGCCAGTTCCTGCCCGCCCCCCTCACAGTCGGCGTGTTGTCCACCGCCAAGCCGCACCCCAAGATTCCCGAGTTCGAGCAGCTGCTCTCGGCGGCCAATGTTGCCTTCAATCTTGTCCACGCTGCCTATGCCATGGGCTTTGCCGCCCAGTGGGTGACTCGCTGGTATAGCTATGATGACGAGGCGGCCGCGGCGCTCGGTGCCCGTCCGGGCGAGCGCTTTGTCGGCTTTGTGCATATCGGCACGCCCACCGCGACGATCGAGGATCGCCCCCGGCCGGCACTGGCCGATGTGGTAACCCGCTGGACGCCCGCTGCAACATAGAAGCAGCCGCCGCGTTGTTCCCACAAGGGAGGACGGGCAATGGCAGAGCATCACTACATCGTCGCGCGCAGCGAAAGCCAATGGAAGGTCAGTTATCGCGGCACCGACCAGGGGCCGTTTACCAGCAAGGAAGAAGCCATCGATATCGCCATTGCCGCGGCCCAGGCCGAGCATGATGAAGGCGAGGAAGTGGAAGTGCTGGTGCAGGATATCGAATCCAACTTCCACACGGCCTGGACGTCGCGAAAGACCGGGGATGAGGGCGCGCCGCTCGCGAGCAAGATGTGAGGTCTTAACGCGGCATTAACCATAAGGAAGGCTTAGTCCGGCGGCAAGTTTCTGGGACCGTGCCGCGCATGGGCGTTCAACCAATCGCAGTGCCGCAAAGCCTGGCCTATGTGCTCAACGCCGCGGGTGACCGCAACGGCGTCGATTTCGATTACCTGCTGCAAACCGCGATCCGTGAGAGCAGCCTTAATCCTCAAGCCAAGGCGCAGACCTCTTCGGCTACCGGGCTGTTCCAGTTCCTTGAGGGCACCTGGATGCAGGTGATGAAGGAGCAGGGGCCCCGGCTGGGCTATGGCGATTACGCCAATGCCATCCAGCGCAACAGCGAGGGCGAGTATTTCGTCGCCGATCCCCAAACCCGCCAGCAAATCTTGAAGCTGCGCGAAGACCCGCAGATCGCTGCCGATCTTGCCGCGGCCTTCACCAAGACCAACGGCGACTATTTGAAATCCCGGTTCGGGCGGATGCCGAGCGCCGGCGAGCTTTATATCGCCCATTTCCTCGGCGCGCAGGG
>JAQSXP010000385.1 GCA_029256605.1 Devosia sp.
GGCTTTGCCGATTTCGACCTGTTCGAACTGCACGAGGCCTTTGCCGCGCAGGTGCTGTGCACGCTCAAGGCTTGGAACGATGCCGATTATTGCCGGCGCGTGCTGGGGCGTGAGGAGGTGATGGGGACCATCGATCCGGCGCTGATCAACCGCAAGGGGTCGAGCATCGCCTATGGGCATCCCTTTGCCGCGACCGGCGCGCGCATTCTGGGTCTGACGGCCAAGCTGCTGGCCGAAGGGCAGGGGCAGCGGGCCCTGCTGTCGGTCTGCACGGCAGGTGGACAGGGCGTGGCGGCGATTGTGGAGCGGGCGGCGTGAAGGACAATGTCGTCAAGTTTCGCCAGATCGAGAAAAAGCCGGAGCAAACGCCCCGCAAACGACGGGAGCCACCAGCATGGCTGCCCTTTGTGCTGCTGATTGTCCTGGCTCTAGTTATTTACGGACTGCAGCGCTCAGGTTTATTCGGCGGCTAGTTCTGCAGTATTTGCTGAAAATTGCAGCCGTTGCTCGCCACGCCGTGATCACGGCGGGCAGTTACTGGCGGCTATATTGTGGTAAGTCCCCACAGGTTGACGCATAGGTCAAGGTTTTGCTTGTCAGTGGGCGGAAAGCCGGTTTACCGTCCACAAATTGACCAGCAGGTCAAAACTGCCGGCAAAAAGGCAAACCGCGGCGAAGCGGGAAAACAAAAGCGACATCAGGATTTCCACAAGGAGATGGGACAAGCATGAAATTCGCGCAAACTCTTAAGGCTGTATCGGCGGCGGGCGTCATGGCGCTGCTGATGAGCAGCGCGGCCTCCGCTGTTACGCTCAACATGATGAACGGCTCCGAGCCCGGTTCGCTCGACCCGCACAAGGCCTCGGGCGACTGGGAAAACCGCATCATCGGCGACTACATCGAAGGCCTGATGGCTGAAGACGCCAATGCCGATGCCATTCCGGGCCAGGCGGAAAGCTACACCGTTTCTGACGATGGGCTGGTTTATACCTTCAAGCTGCGCGACGGCATCCAGTGGAGCGATGGCGAGCCGGTGACGGCCGAGGATTTCGTGTTCGCCTTCCAGCGCCTGTTCGATCCGGCGACAGCTTCCGAATATGCCTATCTGCAGTTCCCCATCAAGAATGGCTCGGAGATTGCCGATGGCACGATCACCGATTTCAACGAGCTGGGCGTCAAGGCGCTTGACGACAAGACGGTCGAGATCACCCTCGAGGGTCCGACCCCCTATTTCCTGCAGGCGCTGACGCATTACACCGCCTATCCCGTGCCCAAGCATGTGGTGGAAGAGGTGGGCGATGCCTGGACCGCGCCCGAGAACATCGTCGGCAACGGCCCCTACAAGGTCGTGGAATGGGTGCCCGGCTCTTATGTGAAGTCGGTCAAGTCCGACACCTATTACGACGCCGAGAATGTGCAGATCGATGAGGTCAACTATTTCGTGCAGGACGATCTCGCGGCGGCACTCGCGCGCTATCGTGCCGGCGAATACGACATCCTGGTCGATATTCCGGCTGACCAGGCCGAGTGGATCAAGACCAATCTGCCTGGCCAGGACTTCTTCGCGCCGTTCCTCGGCATCTACTATTATGTGATCAACCAGGAAAAAGCGCCCTTCGACAATGCCGATGTGCGCAAGGCCATGTCGATGGCGATCAATCGCGACGTGATCGGCCCCGATGTGTTGGGCACGGGCGAATTGCCCGCCTATGGCTGGGTGCCCGAAGGCACTGCCAACTATGAGGGCGTCGAGCCCTATCAGCCTGAATGGATCGACCTGCCCTATGAAGAGCGCGTGGCGCAGGCCAAGGCGATCATGGAAGGGCTGGGCTATAATGCCTCCAACCCGCTGCCCGTGCAGCTCAAGTACAACACCAATGACAACCACCAGCGCGTGGCTGTCGCGATCGCGTCCATGTGGGAGCAGATCGGGATCAAAACCGAACTCTTCAACTCCGAAACCGCCGTGCACTATGACGCGTTGCGCGCCGGTGACTTCGAGGTTGGCCGCGCCGGCTGGCTGCTCGATTATTCCGATCCGTCCAATACGCTGGAGCTGCTGACCACTGGCATCCAGCAAGATGGGCAGATGAACTGGGGCAACAATTACGGCCGCTATTCCAATCCGGAATTTGATGCGCTGGTGAAATCTGCCGCCGCCGAAGCCGATCTCGACGCTCGCGCCAAGATGCTGGGCGATGCCGAAAAGATCGCCATGGACGAGACCGCTGCGATCCCGATCTACTGGTACATCGCCCAGAACGTCGTCTCGCCCTCGATCACCGGCTTTGTAAACAATGCCAAGGACATCCACCGTACGCGTTGGCTGACCAAGGCCGAATAACAATCGCGCCGGCGCCGCCCCCGAGTGGCGCCGGCATCCTCCGCCTCGAGCGCACCGCGGTGCTGCTGCGGGGGACCAGAAAGGTTCACCCATGTTCGGATTTGCTTTACGGCGCGTGCTGTCGGCTTTGCCGGTGGCGCTGATCGCCGTGACGGCGTGTTTTTTCATCCTGCGGCTGGCCCCCGGGGGGCCCTTTGACGGGGAGCGCGCGCTGCCGCCCCAGAC
>JAQSXP010000386.1 GCA_029256605.1 Devosia sp.
TCGGGATTGTTCTCCATATCGTGCTGGAGAACGGTGACGATCACCTGGGTCTCGTTCTTGTACCCATCGGGGAACAAGGGGCGGATCGGACGGTCGATCAGGCGCGAGGTCAGGGTTTCGGCTTCGGTCGGGCGACCTTCGCGCTTGAAATAGCCCCCGGGGATCTTGCCGGCGGCAAAGTATTTTTCCTGGTAGTTGACGGTCAGCGGGAAGAAGTCGATGCCCGGCTTGGGGCTCTTGGCGCTGACAACGGTGGCCAGAACAACGGTTTCACCCAGGGTGGCGAGAACGGCACCATCAGCCTGGCGTGCAATCTTGCCGGTCTCGAGGGTGAGGGGCTGGCCGCCCCAATTGAGCTCTACCTTGTGGTAATCAAACATGTGCGTTCGTCTTTCATCTCTGCCCAATGACCCGGAGCACGGTGCGCAGGGACCGTGAAGTCAGTGGGTGTGTCCGCACCAGACGCTGCACCCCATGTGCGCGCTGGCTCAAAATCAGACACTGTTTCGGTCCGGCGGGGCTGAAACATGGGCAAGACAACAAGACGCTCGGTGGCTGGTGTGTTGGTGCGGGGTCAAGGCAAAAAGCCCCTAAGGCTTTTATGACCACGCTCCGGGGTTCCAGGTGCCTCACGAGAGCAAGACCAAGGTGATGATCTTGCAATGCGCGGGGCGGGAGCGGCCAATAATCCTGCCATGCTTCGGCGATGGCCGGTCTACGCTTCCGACCCCTTGATCTTCGCGTGAGGGCGGCCTGCAAAATCCGATCTTCTGCGCTTCCGGTGCTCACGTATCGATGTACGCTCCGCTCCGGTTCTCGAAAACCGAACTTTTCGGCTCGCCCTGACGCAATCTCAAGGCGCCGGCGACAGATGCGGGACTCGGGCCCCGCATCCGCAATTCATCTTGGCGTCGTTTAGCGACGCAGGCCGAGACGCTCGATCAAGGCCTTGTAGCGAGCCTCGTCGATCTTCTTGACATAGTCGAGAAGGCTGCGACGGGTCGAAACCAGCTTGAGCAGGCCGCGGCGGGAATGGTTATCCTTGGCGTGACCCTTGAAGTGCTCGGTCAGGTTGGCAATGCGCTCGGAGAGGATCGCAACCTGCACTTCCGGCGAACCGGTATCGTTTGGCTTGGTTGCGTATTCCTGGATCAGGGCGGTCTTGCGCTCAGGAGTAATCGACATCGGGCATATCCTTTCAAATGGGAGGATGGGTCGCCCCGGCCGGGATGTCGTCCAGGCGGGGCCGAATAAACCGGAAGGGCAAAGCCCGCCCGATTGCCCTGCCCTATACTGCATTGCAGCGCATAAAGCCAGATTTTATTGGATTGGCTGACGTGAAGCAGCCGCCACACCCGGGTGGATGCAGCGGCTGACCATGCCAGTTCTGGCGCGTCTCAGTACTTGGCGATGGGGTCGCTGGCCGGGAAACTTTCGTCCACGGCCTCATCCACTTCATCCCAGTCTTCGGGCTTGTCAGCCTGGGATTCGCCGCCGGCGGGACGGATCTGGACGGGGGAATCCTTGGGGCCGGGCTTTTCGCCGTCCTTGAGTGCTGCGGCGCCTGGCGTATCGGGATTGGTCATGGTGACCTCCTTGCAGGTTTAGTCTCACGTTAAACGGCGCGGGGGCCCGGAAGTTGCAGCGAGCGCTTGGGTCTGGCGGCAGGCTCTGGTAAAGGAGCGCCATGACCGAGACGCGTGCCAACACCAAAAAGCTGTTCATCAAGACCTATGGGTGCCAGATGAACGTTTATGACAGCGACCGCATGGCCGATGCGCTGGCGCCGCACGGCTATGAGGCCACAACCGAGATTGGCAATGCCGATCTCGTGCTGCTCAACACCTGCCATATCCGCGAAAAGGCGGCCGAAAAGGTATTTTCCGAGCTGGGGCGCCTCAAGGAATTGCAGGCCGAGCGGCGCGCCGACGGCGCCGACCTGATGATCGGGGTGGCCGGTTGCGTGGCGCAGGCCGAAGGCGAGGAAATCGCCCGCCGTGCGCCGGTGGTGGATATGGTGGTGGGCCCGCAGGCCTATCACAAGCTGCCCCAGATGCTGGCCGAAGCGCAGGCGCGACGCGCCGTGCATCCATCGCTGCGCGCGCCGATCGTCGACACCGAATTTCCCGAAGAAGACAAGTTCGACCACCTGCCCGCGCCGCAGCGCGAGGTGACGATCAAGCGCGGGCTGACCGCGTTTTTGACCGTACAGGAAGGCTGCGACAAGTTCTGCTCGTTCTGCGTCGTGCCCTATACCCGTGGGGCCGAAGTCAGCCGCCCGGTGCGCCAGGTGCTCGCCGAAGCGCGGGGGCTCGTCGAAGCAGGGGTGCGCGAAATCACGCTGCTGGGGCAAAACGTCAATGCCTATCATGGCCTGGCTGATGATGGCCGCGTTGTCGGGCTGGGGGAGCTGGCATACCTATTGGCCGACATCCCGGGCCTCGAGCGGTTGCGCTACACAACGAGCCATCCGCGCGACATGGACGAGGCGCTGCTCGCCGCCCATCGCGACCTGCCCATCCTGATGCCCTATCTGCACCTGCCGGTGCAGGCGGGCTCGGACCGGAT
>JAQSXP010000387.1 GCA_029256605.1 Devosia sp.
AACGTCGTGACCATCATGGGGCCATCCAAGACCGAATCCCTCAGCGGCTATCGCCTGGGCGTCGCCTTTGGCTCGAGCGAAATCATCGAGCGCATGGAAAAGCTGCAGGCGATCGTGTCCCTGCGCGCCGCCGGCTACAACCAGGCAGTGCTGCGCAGCTGGTTTGATGAGCCCGCCGGCTGGATGGACGATCGCATCGCCCAGCACCAGGCGATCCGCGACGATCTGGTGGAGCAGTTCCGCTCGATCGAGGGCTGCTTTGTCCGTACGCCCGAAGCGGGCAGTTACCTCTTCCCGCAATTGCCCGAACTGACCATTGAGCCGGCGCAGTTCGTAACCGCGCTGCGCGTGCTGGCCGGTGTGACCGTGACACCCGGCACCGAGTTCAGCCCGCATTCGGGTGCCAGCATCCGACTGAACTTCTCCCAGGATCATGCCGCGTCGGTCGCTGCCGTCCAGCGGCTTGCCACGCTGGTGGAGCGCCATCGGCGTTAGAGCGTAAACTCGCGTCAAGCTGGGCAAATAGTGGCGGGCTCGAGAGATTGGATTGACCGCGCCGATTGGGCCTGATGAAGTAAAACTTACAGGCAGCGGCGCAGCTTAGCTGCGCTCTGCCGCCCACACCGCAATAATAAGCTGCCCAATATGGGCGCGACCGGGAGACCACCAAGATGAAGCGAATTGTAACGGGACTGCTGCTGGCATCCACTTTCCTGGGCTCGTCGGGGCTGGCATTCGCCCAGCAGACGACGCTCACCATCGAAAGCTGGCGCAACGACGATCTGCCCATCTGGAACGAAAAGATCATTCCCGCCTTCGAGGCCGCTCATCCCGAGATCAATGTCGAATTCGCGCCCCTGGGCCCGACCGAATACAACTCGGCTGTTGGCGCCAAGCTCGAAGCAGGCACTGCCGGCGATCTCATCACCTGCCGCCCCTTCGATCTCGCGCTTGCCCAGTTCACCGCTGGCTATCTGGCCCCGCTCAATGACCTGCCCGGCATCGAGAATTTCTCCGATGTCGCCAAGTCTGCCTGGACCACCGATGATGGCGCCACGACCTTCTGCGTGCCCATGGCTTCGGTGATCCATGGCTTTATCTACAACAAGGACATCTTTGCCGAGCTGGGCCTCGAAGTGCCCGCGACGGAAAACGAGTTCTTCGCCGTGCTCGACGCCATCAAGGAGGATGGCACCTATACGCCCCTCGCCATGGGTACCAAGGACCAGTGGGAAGCGGCGACCATGGGCTATTACAACATTGCCCCCAATAGCTACAAAGGCGAGGAAGGCCGCCTGGCGCTGATCGCGGGCGAGCAGAAGCTGACCGATCCGCAATGGGTCGAGCCCTACACGACCCTCGCCCGCTGGAGTGCTTATCTGGGTGACGGCTTTGAAGCCCAGACCTATCCCGACAGCCAGAACCTCTTCACCCTCGGGCGCGCCGCGATCTTCCCCGCCGGCTCCTGGGAAATCTCGGTCTTCGAGCCGCAGGTCGATTTCGAGATGGGCGCCTTTAAGCCGCCGGTCAAGAATGCCGGCGACACCTGCTACATCTCGGATCACAACGATATCGGCCTGGGGCTCAATGCCGCTTCGCCCAATGCGGAAGCGGCACGCACCTTCCTGTCTTGGGTCGCCTCCACCGAGTTCGCCGAAATCTATGCCAATGCTTCGCCCGGCTTTTTCAGCCTGAACTCGGCCGCCGTGCCGCTCGAGAACGAACTGGCCCAGGAATTCGTCTCCTGGCGCGAGGATTGCGAGACCACCATTCGCCACCCAGCCGCCATTTTGGGCCGCGGCGAGCCCAATCTCGACATCGAGACGTGGCGTGAATCGGCCAATGTGATCAACGGCACCACCACTCCGGAAGATGCCGCCAAGATCACCCAGGATGGCCTCGCCTCCTGGTATGAGCCACAGCAGTCCAACTAAGCGCCTATGACCATGGGGCTGCGAAGGCTTGATCCTTTGTAGCCCTTTTTGCTCGCCGCCCCCGGCCGCACTGGAACAGCATGACCGTCGACGCCCCCTCCCCGCCCATTGCCGTCGCGTCCAAGCCACGGCGCTGGCACATCCTGGTGTTTCTGGCGCCGGCCCTGCTGGTCTACACGGTGGTGATGATCTATCCGCTGCTCGAGACCTTGCGCCTGTCGCTGTTCGTCGCCGGGCCCGAGGGGCAGCGTTTCGTTGGGCTCGACAATTTTGCCCGTCTGCTAGGCGATCCGCGGCTGGCCGCGAGCTTCTGGAACGCGCTTTCCAACAACTTCATCTTTTTTGCCATCCATATGCTGGTCCAGAACCCCATCGGCATCCTGCTGGCGGCGCTGCTGTCCATGCCCGGCCTGAGGCTGCGTGGCTTTTACCGCACTGCCATTTTCGTGCCGACCATCCTGTCCTTCGTGATCATCGGCTTTATCTGGAAGCTGATCCTGTCGCCGCTTTGGGGCGTCTCGCCCTATCTGCTTGATCTGGTCGGGCTCAAGCATCTGTTCGCCCCCTGGCTGGGGCAGGCACAATCGGCTCTCATCACCGTGTCGCTGATCTCGGTCTGGCAATATGTCGGC
>JAQSXP010000388.1 GCA_029256605.1 Devosia sp.
TATATCTGCCCCAAGCGCCGAAACGTTGAGAACCCGTCCCCCTGCTGCCAGTAAACGCCCGCCTTCGCGCCGCGTTCCGGCGTGGAAGATTTGAACACCTTCGTGGTTAAGCCCGTCCAACCCCCTGATCTCCGACCCTGTTGTGTAGGAGCCGGGGTAGCCCGTGCTGGCGAGGATCACCGTCATGGCTGTCTCGGGGCTCCAGCGCGCCTCGTGCCCGGCGAGAGCGCCAGTGGCCGTGGCATAAAGCAGCTCCAGCAGGTCCGACTGCAGCCGCAGCATCAGCACCTGCGTTTCCGGATCGCCGAAGCGGGCATTATATTCAACAAGCTTGGGGCCCTCATCGGTCAGCATCAGCCCGGCATAGAGCACCCCCTGGTAAGGCGTGCCGCGCCCAGCAAGGCCGCGCACCGTGGGCTCAATGATATCGCGCAGAACGCGCGATTCGAGATCGGGTGTTAGAATGTCGGCGGGGCTGTAAGCGCCCATACCGCCCGTATTGGGGCCGGTATCGCCCTCAAAGGCGCGCTTGTGGTCCTGCGCCGTGGTGAGCGGCAAAATGGTCTGACCGTCGCATAAGACGAAAAGGCTCACTTCCTCGCCCGTCATGAATTCTTCGATTACCACCGATGCCCCCGCGGCGCCGAACGTGCCGCTGAAGCAGTCCACGACCGCAGCGCGCGCATCGTCCAGGGTTTCGGCGACCGTCACGCCTTTGCCCGCCGCAAGGCCATCGGCTTTGACGACGATGGGGGCAGTCTGGGTGGCGAGATAATCGAGCGCCGGACCTTGGCTCTCAAAGCGGCGATAGGCGGCCGTCGGGATGCCCATCTCGTCGCAGAGCGCCTTGGTGAAGCTTTTGGAGCCTTCAAGCTGCCCGGCAGCACGGGACGGGCAAAAGCAGGCGATTCCAGCCACCCGCACATCGTCGCCAAGCCCGGCCACGACTTGTGCATCAGGGCCGACCACCACGAAGTCGATGGCCATCAGCTTGCAGAAGTCGATTACGGCTTGGTGGTCGGTGATGTCGATGGCGACATTTTCGGCGATCTCGCTCGTGCCACCATTGCCGGGCGCGACAAAGAGCTGGGTCAGCCGGGGCGACTGCGCCAGTTTCCAGGCGAGCGCATGTTCACGTCCGCCCGAACCAACCACCAGAACCCGCATTCGCCCCTCCGTCACTGTCTGGCGCGGTGATGCACCAGAGGGTGGGCCCGGAGCAAGGCGGAACTACATTTCCGCTTCACGGAAAATCGGCGTCACGTCCTCGTTCCACTCGCCGTTGAACTTGGCAAGCCACCGCTCGGCCGGCGACTGGGACAGGCGAATGGTTTCTTCCAGCGGCGCCAGATGGATGGTTTCGTCCTTGCCGGCGGCATTGCGGCGATCGCGGCGCACAAGCCCGGCTTCGGCAATCCCGACGGCCTGGGCGGCGAAATCATACACATTGGTGCGCCCCAGCGGGGTGTCGAGCCCTAGGCGCGGCACTTCGCGGCGAAGATGCTCGCGATCCTCCTCGGTCCAGGGCTGGATCATCTCATAGGCGGCTTCGAGGGAGATATCGTCGTAAAGCAGACCAACCCAGAACGCCGAGAGCGCAGTCACCGATTTCTCATCGCCCATATCGGCGCCGCGCATTTCAAGGAATTGCTTGAGCCGCACTTCAGGGAAAATGGTGGAGAGGTGGTCTTCCCAATCCTTGATGGTGGGTTTTTCGCCGGGCAATTGGGGCAACTCGCCCTTGAGGAAAGCGCGGAAGCTTTCGCCCGCGACATTGACGTATTGGCCGTTGCGGATAACGAAATACATCGGCACGTCGAGCGCGTAATCCGCGTATTGCTCAAAGCCGAAGCCCTCTTCGAATGCGAAGGGGAGCATGCCGGTGCGGGCTGCATCGGTGTTGAGCCAGATATGGGAGCGGAAGCTCAGGAAACCCGAATCGCGGCCATCCACAAAGGGCGAATTGGCAAAGAGGGCGGTGGCGATGGGTTGGAGGGCGAGGGCCACTCGCAGTTTGCGCACCATGTCCGCTTCGCTCGAAAAATCGAGATTGGCCTGCACGGTGCAGGAGCGGAACATCATCGAGGTGCCGAGTGTGCCCACCTGCTCCATATAGGGCGCCATAATGCCATAGCGCGACTTGGGCATGGAGGGGATCTCGGCGACCGACCAAGTCGGCGTTACGCCCAGCCCAAGGAAGTGGATATCGAGCGGCGCGGCTGCGGCCTTGGCGACGCGCATATGCTCAGCTAACTCAGCCGCCGTGCCATGCAGGTCGTCCTGCGGGGCGCCCGAGAGTTCGAACTGCCCGCCCGGCTCGAGCGAGATGCCGCCCGCGACCTCCTTGTTACGCAGGCCGATGGGATTGTCCCCATCGAAAAAGGGCTCCCAGCCGGTGAGTTGCTGGACCCCTTCCAGCAAGGCGCGAATGCCCTGCGGGCCATCATAGGTGACCGGGCGGAGTGGATTGGTGTGGAACACGTGCTTTTCGTGCTCGGTGCCAACCCGCCATTCGCTTTGCGGCTTGCAGCCGCGCGCCATGGCCTCAATCAGGTCGGCGCGCGAT
>JAQSXP010000020.1 GCA_029256605.1 Devosia sp.
GAGCAGGTGACCGGCGTCGTGCGCTGGACCGAAAGCGTTACCTGGCTGACCGGCGAAGGCGGGGTCACCAATCTGGTCGAGCTCGGCAGCGGCAAGGTGTTGACGGGTCTTGCCAAACGCATCAACCCTGAGGCTACTGCTGTGGCGATCAACACGCCGGCCGATATCGAAGCCTTTGCCGCCTCGCTGTCCGCCTGATTCTGGTGTGGTCCCTTTAGTGTTTATCTGCGGAGAGCTGTCCCCATGTTTGATTTGACCGGCAAGCGTGCCCTTGTGACCGGCGCCAGCGGCGGCATCGGGCGCGAGATCGCCAAGGCGCTCGCCGCGGCCGGAGCCAAGGTGGCGCTGAGCGGTACCCGGCAGGGGGCGCTGGAGCAGGTTGCCGCCGAAATCGGCGCCGACAGCCCGATCCTGACCTGCAACCTCTCCAAACTCGAGGAAGTCGACAAGCTCGTGCCGGCCGCGGAAGCGGCGCTGGGCGGGCTCGATATCCTCGTCAACAATGCCGGGATGACCCGCGACAATCTCTTCATGCGCATGAAGGATGAGGAATGGGACGAGGTGATCGCGGTCAATCTCACCGCCGCCTTCCACCTCAACCGCGCCGTCTTGCGCGGCATGATGAAGCAGCGCTTCGGGCGCATCATCGGCATTTCCTCGGTGGTGGGCGTCATGGGCAATCCGGGGCAGGGCAATTATGCCGCCTCCAAGGCTGGCCTGATCGGCATGAACAAGGCGCTGGCCCATGAAGTGGCCTCACGCAACATCACGGTCAATTCCATCGCGCCCGGCTTTATCGCTTCGGCGATGACCGATGAGCTCAACGACAAGCAGCGCGAGGGGATTTTGTCGACCATCCCCGCCAATCGCCTCGGCACGCCCCAGGAAGTGGCGGCCTGCGCGGTGTTCCTCGCCAGCGATGCTGCGGCCTATATCACCGGGCATACCCTCAACGTGAACGGCGGCATGGCGATGATCTAAATCGCCGGTGCTGCGTTAGGATAGGGCAGCGGGCTCCCGGTTTGGCGCCACTGCAACAAGGCTCCCGTCGCGGGAAAAGCTGTGCTCGAAGCCCATATTCCGGGGGCATAGCCCAAGACGGCGCTTGAAGATTTGGCTAGGCGCCAATAAGAAGCAACCGAAACTTCGATTTCGAAAAAGGGAAGTCAAATATGAGCGATGTCGCTGATCGGGTCCGCAAGATCGTTGTGGAACACCTCAATGTGGATGCTGAGAAGGTCGTCGAGAAGGCGAGCTTCATCGACGATCTGGGCGCTGACTCGCTCGATCAGGTCGAGCTGGTGATGGCCTTCGAGGAAGAGTTCTCGGTCGAGATCCCGGACGATGCTGCTGAATCCATCCAGACCTTTGGTGATGCAGTCTCCTTCCTCACCAAGGCTGTCGGCTAAGGCCGGCTTACGATAGGCTCGACAATGGAATTGCGCCGCGTCGTCGTCACCGGCTTGGGTCTCGTCACACCTTTGGGTTGTGGCGTAGAAGCAACCTGGGCCAATCTGCTGGCTGGTAAGAGCGGCGCCAAGCGCATCGACGATTTCCAGGTCGACGACATCGCCTGCCAGATCGCTCATCGCTTGCCGCTCGGCCCTTATGCCGAGGGCAAGTATGACCCCGATGACTGGATGGACGTCAAGGAACAGCGCAAGGTTGATCCTTTCATCGTCTATGCCATGGCCGCGGCAACGCAGGCCATCCAGGACGCGGGTGTCGAGCCCAAGACCCAGGAAGATCAGGAACGCACCGGCGTTCTGATCGGCTCTGGTATTGGCGGGGTCGGCGGCATCTATGATGCCTCCATCACGCTGCACGAAAAGGGTCCGCGCCGGATCAGCCCCTTCTTTATTCCCGGGCGCCTGATCAATCTGGCCTCGGGCCATGTCTCGATCCGGTTTGGCCTCAAGGGCCCCAACCACTCGGTGGTCACCGCCTGCTCCACCGGCGCGCACGCCATTGGCGATGCGGCCCGGCTGATTGCGCTGGGCGATGCCGATGTGATGGTGGCCGGCGGCGCCGAAAGCTGCGTCAACCGCCTGTCGCTGGCCGGCTTTTCGGCCGCCCGGGCGCTCTCGACCGGCTTCAACGACAATCCCGAAGCCGCTTCCCGCCCCTATGACAAGGACCGCGATGGCTTTGTCATGGGCGAAGGCGCGGGCATTGTCGTGCTCGAGGACTATGAGCGCGCCAAGGCGCGCGGCGCCAAGATCTATGGCGAAGTGATCGGCTATGGCCTGTCGGGCGATGCCTATCACATCACCGCTCCCTCGCCCGATGGCGATGGCGGCTTCCGCGCCATGAGCGCGGCGATCAAGCGCGCCGGCATCTCGGCCGCCGAGATCGACTACATCAATGCCCACGGCACCTCGACCCCCCTGGGCGACGAGATCGAGCTGGGCGCGGTCACCCGCGTCATGGGCGATGCCGCGGCGGGCGCGGTGATGAGCTCCACCAAATCGGCCATCGGGCACCTCCTGGGTGCCGCGGGCTCGGTGGAAGCCATTTTCTGCCTCCTCGCCATGCGCGACAGCATTGCTCCGGCTACGCTCAATCTCGACAATCCGTCGGTGGAAACGGTCATGGACCTGGTGCCCAAGACCCCGCGCAAGAAAGAGATCAATGTAGCGCTGTCCAACTCGTTCGGGTTTGGCGGCACCAATGCGACTCTGGTGATGCGCAAGGCCGACTAGAGTACTCTCTGATGCGGGGCTGACCGGCGGCGACGCCGGTTGCCCACCCCGGGCGCCTGGCCGTGCCACAGTTTTGTGCCATTGCGGTGGAACAGAGCCCCACAACGATTCACGACCAAGGGCGGGGGCAGCAGCAACATGGCCGATCCAAAGAACCGGCGGACGCGCAAGCGGTCTCGTAACGGCTTTCTCGATATCCTCAACGGCTTTCTGACCCTTTTGGTCATCGGGCTCGTCGTGGTCGGGGGCGTGCTGCTTTATGGCGTTTCCCAGTTCTATGGCAACGGTCCGGCCCCGGCCGATACGGTGTTCCGCGTCGAAGCGGGCAATGGGCTTGGCACCACTGCGCAGCGCCTTGAAGAGCAGGGGCTGATTTCCAACCGCTATGTGTTCCAGCTAGGCGGTCGCGCGCTTGAGCGCCAAGCCATGCTCAAGGCGGGCGACTTCACCATCCCCGCCGGCGCCAGCATGGCCGACATCCTCAAGGAACTGACCGAAGGCAATCCCCTCCGCTATGCGGTGGTGGTGCCCGAAGGTTGGACCAGCTGGGAAGCGGTGCAGCGCATCAATGGCGACAGCAATCTTGTGGGTGAAATCACGGCGATGCCGCCCGAAGGCTCGCTCCTGCCCGGCAGCTATGACTACCTGCCCGGCGACACCCGCCAATCGGTGATCGACAAGATGCAGGCCGCCATGCAGGCCCAGCTCGCCGAAATCTGGGCGGCCCGCAATCCCGATCTGCCCCTCGAAACGCCCGAGGAAATGCTGGTGCTGGCCTCCATTGTGGAAAAGGAAACTGGCGTCGCCAGCGAGCGTCCGCAGGTAGCCGCCGTTTTCGTCAATCGCCTGCGCGAGGGCATGCGCCTGCAGTCCGACCCCACGATCATCTATGGAATCACCAATGGCCAGGCCCCGCTTGGGCGCGGCCTGCGGCGCTCCGAGATCGAGGCCAAGACCCCGTTCAACACCTACCAGATCGATGGCCTGCCCCCGACCCCGATCGCCAATCCGGGTGCCGAGGCGCTGCGTGCCGTCGCCAATCCCGACAGCCACGACTATCTCTATTTCGTGGCCAAGGGGCCGGTGCCCTCCGATGGCCATGCCTTTGCCGAAACCTATGCCGAGCACCAGCGCAATGTGGCGCGCTGGCGCGAGATCGAGCGCGAGGTCGCGGCCCAGGCGGAAGCCGATGCGGAGGCTGCGCGCCAGGCGCTGGAAGCCGAGCAGGCCGAGGAAGCAGGGGAGACCGCCCCAGCCGCGCCGCAATAGGTCGCAGCTGGGGATGGGCTGGCGCACGGCTCTTGACCGCAAGCCCTTGTTCGCTAAACAAACCAGCGACAGAACCTCACCTAAGGCCGTGCCCACATGGATTCTCAACGTCGCGGCGTGATGCTGGTGATTGCTTCGCCTTCGGGCGCGGGCAAATCCTCCATCTCGCGCTCCCTGTTCGGGCAGGACCCCAATATCCGCCTGTCCGTTTCGGTGACGACGCGGGCGCGCCGTACCGACGAGGTCGAGGGCACGCACTACTATTTCATCGATGTGCCGACCTTCAACCGCATGAAGGCCGATGGCGAACTGCTCGAATCGGCGCAGGTGCACGACAACTTCTACGGCACGCCCCGCGCCAAGGTGGAAGAACAGCTCGCCGCCGGCAACGACATCCTGTTTGACGTCGATTACCAGGGCACGCTGCAGCTCTACGAGAAAAGCCGGGCCGACATGGTGACGGTGTTCATCCTGCCGCCCAGCATCAAGGAGCTGCGCGCCCGGCTCGAGCGCCGGGCCCAGGACAGCGTCGGCACGATCGAAAAGCGCCTGCGCAATGCTAAGCTCGAAATGGCTCATTACAACGAATACGATTACATCATCGTCAATGACGACCTTGAGGCCTCGACCCAGAAGGTGCGCTCGATCCTGGCCGCGGCCCGGCTGCAGCGGACGCGGCTGACCCAGCTCGACAATTTCGTCAAGGATCTGCAAAACCAGATCGATTCTCTTTGAGTGGTGCCCGGCCGCGGTTCTAGGCTTCCCCACCAACCCGCGGCGGCGATAAGGCACTTCTGGCAATGACCGGCACGCAGATCATCCGCCGCGGGACCCCCGCCTTTGTGCGCGCCAATATCGCCTTTTTCCTTTCCGCCTTTGCGATCTTTGCCTCGCTCTATTCCGTCCAGCCGCTGCTGCCCATTCTGGCGGCCGAGTTCGGGCTCGATGCAGGCACCAGTTCCCTGGCGCTTTCGAGCACCACGGCGACCTTGGCGCTGGCGCTACTGCTGGCGAGTTGGGTGTCGGACCGGCTGGGGCGGCGCACGCTCATGGTCTGGGCGATCCTGCTGACCGCCGGGCTCGGGCTCGTCCTGCCCTTTGCGCCCAACTGGAGCACTCTGCTGGTTATTCGCACCCTGATAGGCTTGACCCTATCGGGCCTGCCAGCGGTGGCGATGGTTTATCTCGCCGAGGAGATGGACCCCGAAGCGCTGGGTTTTTCCATGGGCCTTTATATCGGCGGCACCGCCATTGGCGGCATGGCGGGGCGGCTGCTCTCGGGCATCCTTGCCGATCTCATCGGCTGGCGCTCGGCCCTGCTGGTGCTGGGCGTGGCCATTGCCCTTGCCGCATTGGTCGTCGTCCTTCTCCTGCCCAAGCCGCACAATTCGCGGCGCACCCGCATCACGCTGCCCCAGCTGGCCGGCCTTGTCCGGCTGCAGTTCCGTGATCCCGGTCTGCCTTGGCTGTTCGCGTCGGCCTTCCTGTTGATGGGCAGCTTTGTCACCCTCTACAATTATGTCGGCTTCCGGCTGGCGCTGCCGCCTTTTGGGCTCAGCCATGCGGCGATCTCGGCCATTTTCGTGGTTTATCTGCTGGGCAGTTTCAGTTCAGCCTGGGCAGGGGGGCTCGCCCAGCGCCTTGGGCGCCGACGGGTGTACTGGGTGCTGGTGCTGGTCATGGCCTTGGGCGTGTTCCTGACGCTGGTGCCGTCGACCCCGCTGATCATCCTCGGACTTGCCATTGCCACGACCGGCTATTTCGCCGCCCATGGCATTGCCAGCGCCTGGGTCACGCGCCGCGCCACACAGGGGCGCGCGCAGGCCTCGGCGATCTATCTCTTCAGCTATTACCTGGGCTCGTCCGTGCTGGGCACGCTTGGCGGCTATGCCTGGGTCGCCTGGGATTGGACTGGCGTGCTGCTGGTCAGCGGCGGGGCGGCACTGGCCGCGCTGCTGGTGGGCCTGCACTTGACCCGCCTGGCCCCGCTCCCGTCCGAGCAGCCGGCGGTTGTCTCCCCGGAAGGCGCGTAAGGCGCCCTATTGCTGGCTCGCCGCAGCCTGGCGCAGGCCTGGAAGCACGCGCGCCATGGCGAGAAAGGCACTGACCGGCAAATCTTCGGCGCGCTCGTCGCCCTTGAGCTCGGCGGCGTTGAGCAGGCCCTCGAGCGGTACGCCCAGGGATTTAAGGCTTTGCCGCACCATCTTGCGCCGCTGGCCGAAGGCGGCCTTGGTGACCTGTTCGAGCTGCTTGACCCCTACGGTTGCATCCACCGGCTTGGGCACCAGATGCACCACGGCGGACGTCACATTGGGCGGGGGCACAAAGGCCTGCCGGCCCACATTGAAGGCAATGCGCGCATCGGTGCGCCAGCCGGCGAGGACGCCCAAGCGCCCATAGGGGTCTTCGCCCGGGGCCGCACAGATCCGCTCGGCCACTTCGCGCTGGAACATCAGCGTCAGGCTTTCCCAGAACGGAGGCCAGGGCTCGGCCGTCAGCCAACCGGTAAGGAGGGGCGTAGCGATATTATAGGGCAGGTTGGCGATGATCCGCGTCGGCCCATCCGCCAGCGTCCGGTAATCCACTTCGAGCGCATCACCGCTGATCACCGTCAGCCGCCCCGGATAAGCGGCGGAGATCTGGGCAAGCGCGGGCAGGGTGCGCGGGTCGCGCTCGATAGCGATCACCTCGCGCGCCCCTTCGGCCAGCAGCGCCCGTGTCAGCCCGCCGGGGCCCGGACCGACCTCGATCACCCGCACGCCTTCCAGCGAGCCACCGACGCGGGCAATGCGCGAGGTCAGGTTGAGGTCGAGGAGGAAGTTCTGCCCGAGTTCCTTTTTCGCGCGCAGCCCATGTTCGACAATCACTTCGCGCAAGGGGGGCAGGTCGTCGATCTGGCTCATGGCTTGCTCGCCTCCGTCATGCTGTGGGCCAGCCGGATGGCGGCGAGAAAACTGCGCGGTGAGGCCTTGCCTGTGCCCGCAAGGTCAAAGGCGGTTCCATGGTCAGGGGAGGTGCGCACAATGGGCAGCCCGAGGGTGACATTGACCGCGTCCTCGAACGCTACTGTCTTGATCGGGATCAGCGCCTGGTCGTGATACATGGCGATCACCGCATCATATTGCCGCCAGTAGGGCGGATAAAACAGCGTGTCGGCTGGGAAAGGGCCCACCGCATCAATGCCCTGGACGCGCATTTCGGCAACGGCTGGGCCCACGATCTCCATATCCTCGCGCCCGATCGCTCCGCCTTCCCCGGCATGAGGGTTGAGGCCCGCCACTCCGATCCGCGGCTCGGCAATGCCGAACCGGTTCTGAAGGTCGTGATAGACCGCGCTCGCCGTCTCGACGATCAGGTCTTTCGTGAGTAACCCGGGCACGTCCTTGATCGGCACGTGAATGGTGACGGGCACCGCACGCAAGGGGCCATGGGCGAGCATCATGACGGGCAGTTTGGGTGTGCCGCCGGCGGCGCAAAGCTCGGCCAAGAATTCGGTATGACCGGGATGCCGGAACCCGGCATCGTAAAGCGCCGCCTTGTGGATGGGGGCCGTCACGAGCCCGCGGCACTCGCCGCGCAGCACGGCGGCCACAGCTTGCTCGATGGCGCGGATCACCGCTTGGCCGGAAAGCGGGCTGATCTGCCCGGGCTGGTCAGGCACGAGACCCTCGACCGGCACTACGGGCAGGGCGCGCTTGAACACATCGCTCGCCTCGGCGGGCGTCGTTTCCTCGACCGTGATATCGAGCCCCAGCCGCGCGGCGCGAGCGCGCAAGAAGTCGGGCGCGCCGAACACGCAAAAGGGGGGCAGGGCTTCTTGCTGGCGTTGCGCAAAGAGCTGCAAAACCAAATCCGGCCCGATCCCGGCCGGTTCTCCCATGCTGATGGCCAGCGGCTGCGCCAAGTCAGAACCCCCTCAAAGCAAAAGGCCCGCCGAAGCGGGCCCCTTGTCAGTTGTAGATGATCTTGGCCCGTTTGCGCAAATCGGCCAGATAGGTTTCCACCTGTCCCTTGAGCGCGTCGCTGCCCACTTCGGCGCGAAGATCGCCCTTGATGAAGGTCAGGTCCTCGGCCTGCGTCTTCTGGCACACGGCCAGCATCGACACGCCGGTTTCCACTACGCGCGGCTTGGTGATGCCGCCGGCATTGAGGCCCGCCAGTTCCTTGGCAATGGCTTCGGGCAGCTGGGTAGCGTGGCGGCGGCCCACATCGATCACGGCCGCATCGGTATAGCCGAGCGAGAGTTCCACCGCGCTGTCGCAACCGGCAAAGCTGCTGCGGTAGCGGTTGGCCTGCGCCGTGCGGGCGCTGGCGCCCTGGCCGCCGGGAGCCACGAAGATGATTTCCTTGAGGATGTAGTCAAAGCTCTGATAGGCGGCGACTTTGCTCGCGGCCTGCTGGTCGAGCGCCAGGTCCGAGATCTGCACCTGGGGCATGATCGCGGCCTGGGTCACGCCATTCCAGGCGATGGCCGCTTCCAGCCGATCGCGCAGGGTGTCGATATTGACCCCGCTTTGCTGCAGCATCTGGATCAGCCGGTCGCGGCTGAGCTTGGTGTTGCGCGCGATCTGCATGATGCCTTCATCGATCTGTGCACCCGAAACCTCGATGCCGAGGCGCTTGGCTTCCTGCATCTGGATGGCTTCGTCGATCAGCTGCTCGGTGGCGCCGCGCTGGCCGGTCTTGTTGCCCTCGATAGCGAACAGCTTGACGCGCTGGGCAATCTGCACGTCGGTGATCGGGGTGCCGTTCACCGTGACCTTCACATTGGCAGCCTGGCTGGGCAGAACCAAACCAAAGCTCATCAACGCGCCGATCATCACAGCCCCGGCCGCGCGGGCCAAATTTCCAACCGCCATCTCGCTCTTCCGCCTGTTGTTCGCTTGCCCACCTCCAATGGGGCGGGAACATCGTTGAGTCAATTGCTCACGAATACGGCCAAAATCGGTAACCTATGGGGTGCCCATCCCGATATTGAGCCCCGCCGGCGCCTTGAGCCGGAACGATGCCGTGAAGCGCGTGTCATCGGGCGTGGTGTGGGTCGGCCCCGTTACGGTCGCGCCGGCGCCCAGTTCCAGATAGCCGTCGTCATAAACGACGCCCCCGCTCACCTGCAGCCATTCATTGGCGGCGAGGTCCCAATAGGTGGCGGCCTTGACCGTCCAGTAATCGGCCACGGGCACGCCCACCTGCACGCCGACCTCATGCTGGTCCCGGGTCACGCCCCCTTCGGGGTCGGCGGCGATGAAGAAATAATCCAGCCCGGCCGAATAACCCTCGGCCGAAAAGCTCGCCCCGAGCCCGGCGCGGGCAATCTCGAGGCTGTCGCTATCGACCTGCAGCTTGCCCCCAAAGCGGGTATTGGGGTTGAGCGCCCCATAAGCGCCCAGCACCGCATAGGAGGCATCGTCCTCGAGCCCCGTGCGGGCGCTGCTGAATGCCGGATCGGCGCTGGCAAAGGCATTTTCGCCTGCCAGCTGGAAGGACTGGCCCGCAATCAGCTCGAGATAGCTGCCATCGGCAAAGTCAGCCAGATAGCGCCCACCGACATTGGCCCGCAGCCCGGTTTCCTGGCGGTCGCTGCCCGAGAAGCGGTTGAAGGAGAAAAGGTTGGTGTCCTCGAACACAAAGCTCTGCGCGTCGTCATTGGTGATGCCGACCAGCGAAGTGTCCGAGCCGCGGTAGACAAGCTGGCCGATCGGCTCGACCAGATGCACGCTTGCACCATCGCTGGCGGCCATGGGGAAGCGCACATCCATGGCGGCGATGGGGGTCGCGCTCCAGAGCGTGGTTTCCTCGGGGGCGACGGGCAGCGTGCTTTCGCCATTATAATAGGCTGCATCGAGGCGCCCGCCCAGATAGGGGGTAGCGACAAAGCCGCCGGCGCCGATCCACTGCGTCTGCCAGCCGCCCTGCAGCATGGCGTGGGTCTTATCCCCGGCAAAGCCGAACACATAGGGCACGCTATTGGCAAAGGCGCGATGATCGCCCTCGCGCTGCACGCCGAGGAGGCGCGCGCTCACCTCGACCTGGCCATAGCCGGGCGCGAGGCGCTCGACATGGTTGAACCGGGCATTGGGCACCGCATCGCCCTGTCGGTCCTGGTCGACCTCGGGCACATCGCCCAAGAGGTTGAACTGCTGCAGGCGCAGATCGATAAAGGTGTCGCGCGTTACATTGGTCGCATAAACCTCGTTGACCGAGGCTTCGCGCTCTTCGAGGCGATAATCCTCAAAAAACGCCGCATCGGTGAAGGCCGAATAGGACCAGCCCACGGTCCAGTCCTCGACCGGCCGGAACTGGCCCGAGGTCTGCACCGCCCCGCGCCAGTCGCGGCGCGCTTCGGGGAAGCTGAAGGCTTCGGGCTCGAGCTGGTAGATGCCGGAAGCCTTGATCCGGAACGAGCCCTGATCGAAGCGTTGGATCCATTCGGCGCCCAGCAGCGCACCTTGCCGGCTCACCAGCGCGGGCGACAGGATGATGTCGGTCCAGGGATTGGAATAAGCAACAAAAGGCACTTCGACCTTGAGCCCGATTTCCTCGCTGGAATCGATCGAAGGCATGCGCAGATTGGCCAGCGCCGTGTCGCTGGTATCGGGCAGCCAGAGATAGGGGAGCCAGGCCACCGGAAAACCCAGCAGTGCCAGGGAGGGCTGCTCGAGAGTCAGCGAGCCGTCTTCCTCGTTGGAAATGATGCGCGCCGCGCGCACCGACCAGCCGATCCGCCGCCCTTTGGCATCGATGCAGTCGCCGCAGGGGGAATAGGTGGCGTTGGTGAGCATGGTGCGCAGCGCGGCGTCGTAATCAACGCTGTCGGCGGTGATGCGCGCGCCATCGAAGGTGTTGATGGTCAGGGCGTTGATGAAGGCCTGCTTCATGCCTCCGGTCAGGCGCAGATCGGTGGTTTGCGCCACATTGCCCGAAGGGTCGCGCACGCTGACGGGGCCGGTGAACTGCACGTCATTGCTGGTGCGGTTGAACACGAGGCTCTGCCCGGTAACGGTATAGCCGCTATAGTTGAGCACCACATCGCCCGAGGCGGTGATGACCCCGCTGCGCGAATCGAACTGGAGATTGTCGGCTTCGACGGCCGCCGCGGCTTGTGGATCGACCGGGGCATTGAAAAACTGCGCGGGCACCAGGCCTTGCGCCTGGGCGGCGCCGGTCGACAAGGCCAGCGCCAGCAGCAATCCTGCTCCGACCCGGCGGAGCGGCGGCACCAAACCTGTGTTCCAGCCGCTGTTACTCACGCGCGCCCGTCTTCCTTGTATAGCAGCACCGTTACACCAATAACGATCGCCACCAATGCCGGTCCAACTGCCGCAAACGTGGGGTCGAGAACGCCGGTCGACCCCGCGCGGTCGGCCATCTCGGTAATCACGAACACAACGAACCCAAGAACGATCCCCGAGAGAACCGCGGGGCCATAGTTAGCCGACCTTCGATAACCCGCAGTAAATGCAAATGCAATGAACAGCGATCCGGTAAGCACAAGCGGCAAGGACAGCAGCTTGATGAGCCGCATGGTCGCCGCTGCACGGATGCCTTCATCGGCAATCCCGGCGCCAACCAGGCGCGACAGCTCGAAAAAGGTCATGTCTTCGGTGGACGCGAGCTTGAGGCTGATTTCGGCCGCGCTCGAGGTGGTGGGCAGGGCAAAATCGGGCACCAGCCGGGCCGGGGCGTCGGCGGTGCGCACCGTCGCTTGTGGCATCAGCCATTGGCCGCTGACCAATTGCGCTTCGGGCGCCTCGATGCGCGGCGGCATGTCGCCCGCCAAGCCAAACACCGTCACATCGCCCAGCACCGAGCCGCCCGGCTGCATGGCGCGGGCCAGCATCACATAATGATACTCGCCGCTGCGCTGCTCGAGCCAGATCCCATCGCCATCGGTGAGCATGGAGGACTTGCCGGGCGAGGTCGGGTAAAG
>JAQSXP010000389.1 GCA_029256605.1 Devosia sp.
CCCTGGCGCGCTTCTTCGAGCAGATTGAACAACTGGGCGCGAATGTCGAGTTGGGCGGCACAGGCGGGGCATTGTTCGCCATCGGCATGGCCGTGACCGGTATTGGCCGGCAGCCGCAGCAAAGCGGTCGCGGGATCAAGTGCCGCAAGGAAGCGTTGCGCGCGGACAAGCGTTACCGGAATGCGGTTACGGGGCATGGCTCACCTCCGAAGTGAGGTTGCCGCGCTGGCAGGCGATAGGACCAAAGCGTGGGCGCTGTTGTGCCAAAACTCGTCTCCTTGCGAGGCCAATGGGCAATGCGGTCAGATCTGGACGGGTGGGCGCGCACCTCCACCCGGACCCTCGCCAGCTGCCGCAAGGCAGGCCGGCGGAGGGGCAGGGGCGTGCCCCCAGCGGGAACACGCCAGTTCAGCATCACTCGGCCGCCACGATGGAGGGGCCGGGGATGTAGTTGAGGATGGGGCTAAGCCAGCGCTCCACGTCGGCCACACTCATATTCTTGCGGCTGGCATAATCGAGCACCTGGTCCCGTTCGACCTTGGCGACACCGAAATAATAGGCATCGGGATGGCTGAAATAGACGCCCGACACAGACGAGCCGGGCCACATGGCGTAGCTTTCCGTGAGGGTGACGCCAGCCGCGTTTTCCGCATCGAGCAGCCGGAACAGCGTGGTTTTTTCAGTGTGGTCGGGTTGGGCGGGGTAGCCGGGCGCCGGGCGGATGCCGCGATAAGGTTCGGCGATCAGCTCTTCTGGAGCATAGCTCTCGTCTGCCGCATAGCCCCAGTACTCCTTACGGACCCGCTCATGCAGGGCCTCGGCCATGGCTTCAGCGAAGCGGTCGGCCAGTGCCTTGACCAAGATGGCGGAATAGTCATCGTTCTCTTGCTCGAAGCGCTGGGCGATTGCCACTTCCTCGAGCCCTGCCGTGACCACAAACGCCCCGACATAGTCGGGCTTGCCGCTGTCGACCGGCGCGACAAAGTCCGCGAGCGCCATGTTGGGCTTGCCATCGCGCTTGCTCAGCTGCTGGCGCAAGGTGAAGAGGGTTGCCTCCTCCTCGGTGCGGTTCTCGTCGGTCCAAAGGCGGATATCGTCGCCGACGGCGGCGGCCGGCCAGAAGCCGACCACAGCCTTGGGCTTGAACCACTTTTCTTCGATGATCTGGGCCAGCATCTTTTGGGCATCGGCCCAGAGCTGGCGCGCGGCCTCGCCTTGGCGCTCATCCTGCAGGATGGCAGGATAGCGGCCCTTGAGCTCCCAGGTCTGGAAGAATGGGGTCCAGTCGATGTAGCGGGACAGGTCTGCCAAGTCCCAATCGGCAAGAACACGAGTGCCCAGGAAGGCTGGAGCGGGCGGGTTGTAGCTCGCCCAATCCGGTGCAAAGCGGTTGGCGCGTGCCTTCTCGAGCGACAGGCGCTGCTTTTCCGACTCGGCGCGTTCATGGGCCGCGGCCGCCTTGGCATATTCGGCGCGGATATCGGCGATGAACGACACCTTGTTGTCCGCCGAGAGCAAATTGCCAACGACACCAACGGCGCGGCTGGCGTCGTTGACATGAACGGCCTGGCCGCGTTCGTAGCGCGGATGGATCTTGACGGCCGTGTGGACGCGGCTGGTCGTGGCTCCGCCGATCAGGAGCGGAATGTCAAAGCCCTCGCGCTCCATTTCAGCCGCCACATGCACCATCTCGTCCAGCGACGGGGTAATGAGCCCGGAGAGGCCGATGATGTCGACGTTCTCGTCGCGAGCAGTCTGCAGGATCTTGGCGGTGGGCACCATGACGCCCAGATCGATGATCTCGTAATTATTGCAGGAGAGCACGACGCCCACGATGTTCTTACCGATGTCGTGCACGTCACCCTTGACTGTGGCCATCAGCACCTTGCCGGCGCTCTTTCGGCCGGTGGCGTTGCCGTCGGCGTTCTTTTCGGCTTCCATATAGGGCAGCAGCAGCGCGACGGCCTGCTTCATCACCCGAGCCGATTTCACCACCTGGGGCAGGAACATCTTGCCCGAGCCGAACAGGTCGCCAACAATGCTCATGCCGGCCATCAGCGGCCCTTCGATGACATGGAGGGGCCGTTCGGCATTGCGGCGGGCTTCATCGGTATCGGCGTCGATATATTCGGTGATGCCATTGACGAGCGCATGGGCGATCCTCTCTTCGACCGGCTTGTCGCGCCAGCTGAGGTCCTTGGCCGCGGCTTCCTTGCCGGCGGCGCCACGATAGCGCTCGGCAAGGGCGAGGAGGCGGTCGGTGGCGTCGGGCCGGCGGTTGAGGATCACGTCCTCGCAGGCGTCGCGCAGTTCGGGATCGATGCTTTCGTAAACGGCGAGTTGGCCGGCATTGACGATGCCCATGTCCATGCCGTTCTGGATGGCATAGTAGAGGAACACGGCGTGCATCGCCTCGCGCACCGGCTCGTTGCCGCGAAACGAGAAGCTCAGATTGGAGATGCCGCCCGATATGTGCACATGGGGCAGGGTATCCGTGATCTGCTTTGTCGCCTCGATGAAGGCGACGCCATAGCCATTATGCTCTTCGATGCC
>JAQSXP010000390.1 GCA_029256605.1 Devosia sp.
CGTCAACTGCGGTAAAAAGGGGCGGCAGGCGCGATTGCTTGGCGGAGGAATAGTGAAATTCGTGACCATGGAGCCGCGTGGGGAAGGGCAAAGCGCCGGCGTGCTGCAGGTGGCGATAACCGAGGATGCGCCTGGGGCGATCGATGCGGGTGGTGACGGGCAGAAGGCCAGACATGGCATGGGCAGTGCCGGATTTGTCGACCAGAGCATCACCGAGCACCATGAAGCCTCCGCATTCGCCATAGATCAGCGCCTTGCGGTCGCGGGCGGCGAGCAGGCCGGCTTTGAACCGCGCGGCGGCAGCAAGGGCGGGAGCATGCAGTTCGGGATAGCCGCCGGGCAGGAACACGGCATCAGCTTGGGGCGGGGGCGGCTCGTCGGCGAGCGGGGAGAAGAAGAGGAGTTCCGCCCCTTGTTCGCGCCAGCCATCGAGCAGGTGCGGATAAAGAAAGGCGAAGGCGGCATCGCGGGCAATGGCAATGCGCTGGCCGAGCGGGGGTAGCGGGCGGTTGCCGCCATCGGCCGGTGCCAGGCGTGCGGCGAGCGAGCGGAGCCGATCAAGATCGAGATAATCGCCCATGCTCCCCGCGGCCGCGGCAAGAAAGGCGGCAAAGCCGTCGATCTCGCCGGGGAGAACGAGACCGAGATGGCGTTCGGGCAGCGCCAGTTCGGTGTTGCGGGGAATGGCGCCAAGGCAGGGAATGCCGGTGGGCAACAGGGCGTCAAGCAACATGCGCTCGTGCTTGGCGGAAGCGACGCGATTGAGGATGGTCGGCAACCAGCGGCGCAACGGACTGGCTTTGCTTGTCGGCATCGACCACCAGTACGACAGGCAGGTCGAGCATCTGGGCCAGATCGGCGGTGGAGCCCCAGCCATCAGCGCCGGCATCGAACAAACCCATGACGCCCTCAACGATCAGCAGGTCGGCGCCGGTGGCCTGAACATTGGCAAGGTGGCGCAGGCGCTGCGGGCTCATCGACCATGGGTCAAGATTGACGGCGTCGCGGCCAGCGGCGCGCCCAAGAAACGTCGGGTCGATGTAATCGGGGCCGACCTTTGCGGGAGCCACCACCGTGCCGCGCGCGCGAAAAGCAGCGAGCAGGCCCAGGGTAATGACCGTCTTGCCCGAGCCCGAGCGGGGCGCCGCAACCACAAAGCCAGACGTCATGCTGCACCGCCTTGCCCTGCGGCCGCGACACTGCGATAGGCGGCTTGGCCTTGAGGCCGGAGGGCGCTGCCGTCACAGTGGCGCCGAGCGAACAAGCAGATGGCGAACAGATGAAAATCCTGGTGCTGGGTGGAACAGGGGAAGCGCGGGCGCTGGCCCGACGGCTGGTCGGCCTTGGCCACCAGGTCATCACCTCGCTTGCGGGGCGCACGCAGGACCCGATCCTGCCCGAAGGCGAAGTGCGGGTGGGCTCGTTCGGTGGCGCGGAGGGGTTGCAGGCCTTTGTGCAAAGCCAGGGAATCGATCGGCTGATCGACGCCACCCATCCTTATGCCGCCGGCATGTCGGCCAATGCCGTGCGCGCCGCGGCGGACAGTGGCGTGCCGCTGCTGCGGCTGGTGCGCCCCGCCTGGCGCGAACCAGCCGATGCGCCCTGGACGCACGTGCCGGACCTTGCCGGAGCGGCTGCAGCGCTGCCCGCAGGCGCCCGGGTGCTGCTGACCACCGGCCATGGCGGACTGCAAACCCTCCTGGCGCGTTCGGATTGCCAGTTCCTCGTTAGGCTGATCGAGCCACCAGCGCAGCCGCTGCCGCCGCATGCCAAGATCATGCTGTCGCGCCCGCCTTACCATCTGGAAGGGGAATTGGCGCTCTTGGAGCGGGAAGCGATCACTCATCTGGTCAGCAAGAACTCCGGAGGCAGTCAAACCGCCGACAAGCTCGAGGCGGCGCGCCAGCGCAGGACTAATGTGATCATGGTCGCGCGTCCAGCTTATCCGCCGGCGCGCGAGGTCGCCGACGTGGAAGCCTGCGTAGCGGCATTGGCCGGCTGAGGCGCGGGCTGGCCGAAGCGATCGAGCTGCCAGCTGGGGCGGCACAGAGCGAGCGCGCAGGTGACGCGAGCGGTTTGCCGCTTGGGGAGGAGCAGCGTGCCGGCGGCCAGCGCGCAGGCTTCGGCAATGGAGGGCAGCCCGGTATGACGCTCCACGACGGCGGAGGGCGTGGGGACGGCGGCACGCAAGGTACTGCCATCGAGCAGGCGAAGGGGGACGCCAAGGCCGGCTGCGGCCGCGAGCAGCGCCGGATCGCCCGCCTTGCGGGCATGGCTGGCCAGAGCCACGAGCGTTTCGACTGGCATGGCCGCTTCCTCGAGACATTGCTGGACGAGCGCGATGATCTCTTCCGGATCGGTTTGGCGGCGCGAACCAATGCCGGCCAGGACCTGCGCCGGGGTCCCGGGAATAGATTGCACAGTGCCCTGCCCCATGGCGATGTGTTTGCTCCCCTGCTGCAGCATGAGGCTCGATGCCGCCTGCCCTTGGGCTTGTAAGCGCGCGAGCCAACAGGAGCAATCAAGGCCAGCGATTGCGGCGACGCTAGGACGGGCGGCATAGCTCAAAAGGGGGTGAGTGAACCCGCACATCCCCCTTGCGGCAGCCATTTCTCCGCCCTAACCGCCGCTACAGCTGCCTTGCCTAAGTCCAAAGGTGTACGCGCCATGCCGACTACTTCGGCGGGCTGATGGCGCCCAATATGACAGTTCCATGACACCCGGGTGCAAGTCGATGACCAGCCTGACACAAGACCATGTTCGTGGCACCCAGACTGGTGCGGAGAGTTCGTGGGGCGTGGGAGCGCTGCTGCTGATCTGGGCGGTGCTGATCGGGGCGGCACTGGTGCAGCATGGCCTGGGGTGGGGTGATGGGAAGCGGATCTGGCTGCTGGACCTTGATGTGGAGCGCAGCGTTTATACCTGGTTTTCCCAGCTGCTGCTGGCGGGCGCCGGATTGCTGCTGCTCGATACCGGCGCCAGGGTCTACCCAAGGGAGCGCCTCGTCGGCGCACAGTGGCTGCTGCTCGGCCTCGTGTTTTTCGCCCTGTCAGCCGACGAGGCGCTGAGCCTGCACGAATTGCTGTCGGCGCCGGTGGGCTCGGCCCTTGGCACATCGGGGTTCCTGACCTTTGCCTGGGTGCTGCCTCTGGCCGCGCTATGCCTCCTTGGCTTTATCGCCTTCAT
>JAQSXP010000391.1 GCA_029256605.1 Devosia sp.
GCGCCAGGGGTAAAGCGCGGGGGCCTGGAACACATAGCCATAAGCGCGGCTCTTGCGCGCCTGTTCGGGGGTTTGCCCATTGATGGTGAGCGTGCCCGATGTGGGCTGTTCGAGATCGGCAATGGTGCGCAGAAACGTCGTCTTGCCGCAGCCCGAGGGGCCGATAAAGGAAACGAAATCGCCTTTGCCGATATCGAGATCGACATTGGAGAGGGCATGGACCGGACCATCATTGGTCTTGAACATCAGCCCCAATCCGCGCGCTGAGACAACGGGTGCCGACTGCAAAGCCGTGGGAGAAGAAATGGCGGGTGCAGCAGACAACACGGACAAGAGTTAGCCCTCTAGTGCTTGGAGCAAATAGGTTTGAAGAGCATTGTCGCCATGGCTAGACGCCGCTCGCGGGAATGCCGGAGCGCTCGACGCGGCGTGGCGCCACGAGATCCTTCCATTGCGACAGGGCGCGGCTGACCGGGTTCTTGGCCTCGCGCGGCACGAACTTGCCGTGGCCCGGCTCGGCCCGGACCTCGTCTTCGCTGATCGACACCTTGCCCCGGCTCAAGACAAAGCGCGGCAGACCGGTGACTTCAAAGCCCTCGAACACATTGTAGTCGATCACCGATTGCTGGCGCTGGGCTGAAATGGTCTTGCTTCGCTTGGGGTCCCAGACCACCAGGTCCGCATCGGCGCCGGGCAGCACCGCGCCCTTTTTGGGATACATGTTGAGGATCTTGGCGATATTGGTCGAGGTCACCGCCACAAATTCGTTCATGGTCAGGCGACCGGTGTTGACCCCAGCCGTCCACAATACCGGCAAGCGATCTTCGAGGCCGCCTGTCCCATTGGGAATCTTGCTGAAATCGCCGATGCCAGTACGCTTCTGGGCGGTGGTGAAGGCGCAGTGATCGGTCGCCACCGCCGATAGCGAGCCCGACTGCAGGCCGGCCCACAGGGAATCCTGGTGCTGCTTGTTGCGGAACGGGGGCGACATCACCCGACGCGCGGCATGATCCCAATCGGGGTTGGCATATTCGCTTTCATCGAGCGTCAGGTGCTGCACCAGGGGCTCGCCATAAACGCGCATACCCTTCTGGCGCGCGCGGCGGATGGCTTCATGGGCCTGCTCGCACGAGACATGGACGACATAGAGCGGCACGCCCGCCATATCGGCCAGCATGATGGCGCGGTTGGTGGCTTCCCCCTCCACTTCCGGGGGGCGCGAATAGGCATGGGCCTCGGGGCCATTGTTGCCGGCGTCGAGCAGCTTCTGGGTCATGGCGGCGACGACATCGCCATTTTCCGCATGGACCAGCGGCAAGGCCCCGAGCTCGGCGCAACGGCTGAACGATGAGAACATCTCGTCGTCATTGACCATCAGCGAACCCTTATAGGCCATGAAGTGCTTGAAGGAGGTGATGCCGCGATCCACCACCTCGGCCATTTCGCGCCAGACCTGCTCGTCCCACCAGGTGATGGCCATGTGAAAGGCAAAGTCGGTCGAGGCCTTGCCGGTCTTGTTGTCCCACATCTGCAGCGCTTCAAGCAGGGACTGGCCGGGGCTCGGGAGGCAGAAATCCACGACGGTGGTTGTCCCACCGGCAAGGGCGGCGCGCGTGCCGCTTTCAAAATCGTCGGCGGAATAGGTGCCCATGAAGGGCATTTCGAGATGGGTATGCGGATCGATGCCGCCCGGCATCACATAGCATCCAGTGGCATCGAGCACTTCGTCGCCATCGAGATCGGCGCCGATCTCGATGATGCGCTCTCCCTCGATCAGCACATCGGCCTTATAGGTCAGGTCAGCGGTAACCACCGTCCCGTTCTTGATGACTATGCTCATCCTCACATCCCCCCTGCACGATCTTTTCGACTCTATGCAATCGCTATGCCATGTCTCAGTCCGCGATCTCCGCGGTTTCGAGCACGGCGTGGAACAACACATCGGCGCCAGCGGCAGCCCAGTCCCGGCTGATTTCCTCGGCCTCGTTGTGGCTGATGCCCTCAACACAGGGGCACATGATCATGGTCGTGGGCGCCAATTTGGCCGCCCAGCAGGCATCGTGGCCAGCGCCCGAGATGATGGGCATGTGCGAATAGCCCAATTTTTCGGCAGCGCTGCGCACGCGATCCACCAGTTCGGGCGCGAAGGTGACGGGATCGAAATGGCCGACATCTTCGACGCTGCAGCCCACGCCGAGCGCGGCGGCAATGCTGGCGGCCTCTTCCTCGATCCGGCGCCGCATGGCATCCAGCTTCGTCTGATCGGGCGAACGCAGATCAACCGTGAACACCACCTTGCCCGGCAAAACATTACGCGAATTGGGGAAGAACCGGGCCTGCCCGACGCCGGCCACCGCGCCCGGCTGGTTGTCCATGGCGACGGCCTGCACCATCTCGATGATCCGCGCCATGGCCAGCCCGGCATTGACGCGCATATTCATCGGGGTCGAGCCGGTATGGGCTTCCTTGCCCGTCAGCGTGAATTCGAGCCACCACAGGCCCTGGCAATGGGTGACGACGCCGATCTGCTTGTTCTG
>JAQSXP010000392.1 GCA_029256605.1 Devosia sp.
GAGCTGTCGATCGCCGAAGTCGCAGCGAAGGGGCATGATCTGGCGCTGGTGCAGCGCATCGACCGGCTCATCACCATCGCCGAATACAAGCGCCGGCAATCGCCGCCCGGACCCAAACTGACATGGCGGGCCTTCGGCATGGGGCGCCGCTATCCCATCACCAATGGCTATCGCGATCGGACCGGCGCATGAGCGCACCTGTTGTACGCTGGGCCCCGTCACCTACGGGGCGCATTCACCTGGGCAATGCGCGGCCGGCGCTGCTCAACTGGTTCTTCGCCCGCCGGCGCGGCGGCCGCTATGTGCTGCGCATGGACGACACCGATGCGGCGCGCTCCACCCGTGAGTTCGCGGACGGCATCGAGGTGGATTTGGCGTGGTTCGGCGTAAAGCCCGATCTGCTGGTGCGTCAATCGGAGCGGACGGCGCTTTACGAGGCGGCGCGTGAGCAGTTGATCGCGGCTGGCCGGCTTTACCCCTGCTACGAAACCGAGGACGAGCTGGATCGGCGGCGCAAGCGGGCTCGGGCCATGGGCAAGCCTCCCATCTATGATCGGGCGGCGCTAAAACTCACGGCCGAAGATCGCGCGCGGCTCGAGGCCGAAGGACGGCGACCGCATTGGCGCTTCAAGCTCGATGGCAAGCCGGTTCAGTTCGATGACCTGATCAAGGGGCCGCAGACCGTCAACACCGCCTCCATGTCCGATCCGGTGCTGGTGCGCGAGGATGGCTCCTACCTTTATACGCTGCCTTCAGTGGTGGATGACATCGACTTGGGCATCACCCATGTGATTCGCGGCGAGGATCATGTGTCCAATACGGGCACCCAGATCGAGATCTTCGAAGCCCTGGGCGGTGCCGTGCCGCAGTTCGGGCACCACAATCTGCTGACCGACGCCGAAGGGCAGGGCTTTTCCAAGCGGCTTGGCTCCCAGTCGATCGCGGACTTCCGGCAGGAAGGCTATGAGCCGCTGGCGGTGGCCATCATGGCGACGCTGACGGGCACGAGCATTCCCGTGGAGCCTTATGCGTCACTCGACGCCGTGGCCGAATTGCTCGATTTTTCGGCCATCTCGCATGGACCGGCCCGGTTCGATCCGGCTGAACTGGACACGCTCAACGCGCGTATCCTGCACGCCATGCCTTATGCCGAAGCGCAGCCGCGCCTCGCGCAATTGGGTCTCGATAGCGAGCCGCTCTGGCTGGTGCTGCGCGAGAACCTGGTTAAGTTCGGTGATGTGGTGGAATGGGCCAAGCTGATCCGCGGCCCGGTGGAGCCGGTGATTGCCGAGGAAGACCTCGACTTCCTTGTGGCCGCGCGCGAGCTGCTGCCGCCTGAGCCCTGGTCGATCGAGACCTGGGGCGAGTGGACAGGGGCCGTCAAGGCCCAGACAGGCCGCAAGGGTAAGGGCTTGTTCCTGCCCTTGCGCTTGGCTCTAACTGGCCGCGATGATGGTCCTGAGCTTAAGAGCCTGCTGCCGCTGCTTGGGCGTAAGGCGTGTCTGGACCGACTACCCTGACCACCTTGTCGCCGAACTGAACCAGCCGGAGACTTTTGTCTTCGGCGGTCTGCGGAGCCGGCCGTGCCGCGGGAGTTTCGCCGGGACCAGCCGGCCGCGGGCGCGGCAGGGGCACGTCGATCAGTGTAGCGGTCTGCAGCGGCGCCTCGATGGCCGGGACAGCTGCTGGCATTTGCCGGCGCGGATCGCGTGGGGGCAGGGGGAAGCTCACCCCCGAGACTTCGGCGATGGTCCGGGTCTGCCCGTCGGGGGAGACGGCGTTCCGGATCGTGCCGCCACCTGCCGGTGTGGCGCGGCAGCTGCTCTGCATGTCCACGGCTTCGCGATAGCGGAACGCATTGGGTAATGCGGAATAGGGCTGGCCGTTGAGGTTGCGCATCTGTTCAACCTCCTCGCCGGGATTGTTGTAGTAATAGAGTTCGACCTGCGTGTTGGGGCACATGGCCTGGCATTGCTGGGCGTCATTGCCAGCGTAATCGAGCAGGGTGGCGTAGCTGATGGGCCAGAAATAGCCGTCGCTCAGCCGCACGCAGAGGGTGCGGACAGTGTTGGAGCCCTGACTGCCCCAATAGGAGCCGTCGTCCACGAAGTCGCCATCGGTAAAGTCGCCCTGGGTCGTCGTGCCGAAGACGCGGTCAAAGATCGACTGCCGCTCGCGCGAGAAATCCGCGCTTGAGCCGCGCCCGGTGCCGCAGCCAAAGCGGGCCAGTTCCTGCAGGATGGCTTCGCGCTGCTGGGCCACGGCGCCGGCGCTATTCACCGACTGCGAAACTTGGGCATATTGCTCGCGCAGATCCAGCACGTCGCGACCAATGCTCTGGCAGCGCGGTGACAGGGTTCGGCCAGCCCGCGCATCGTCATTGCAGCCTTCGCGGATATACCGGCTCTCAGCGCTCTGCACCTGATCGGCGAGACGCCGGGCGGAGCGGGAATTGCCTTGCCGCTGCTGGAAATCGGCATTGCGGTCGAACTGACGCAGCGCATCCTCTAGCCGCGCGCAGGTGGCCGCCTGCGC
>JAQSXP010000393.1 GCA_029256605.1 Devosia sp.
GGGGCTGCCTCTATCGCGATGCGGGCGGCGCCTAATAAGGTTTGGGCAGGTTCAGGCAATTCGCCGAAGCGATCGGCCAGTTCATCGGCAAACGCATCCACCGCCTCGGTGGTGCGTAGACGCTGCAGCCGCGCATAAAGATTGATGCGGACCACGGCCTCGGGAACATAATCGGAGGGGATGGAGCCACCGCCACCCAGATTAAGATGGACTGGCGCGCTTTGCTTGCTGGCTTCCCCCTTGGCAGCGGTGACTGCCCGCTCGAGGAGATCCTGGTAGAGACCCGCACCCAGCAGCTTCATATGGCCGGCCTGCTCATCGCCCAGCAAGTCGCCGCCGCCGCGCAGATCGAGATCCCTGGCGCTGATTTCGAACCCCGAACCCAGGCGATCGAAAGCTTCGAGCGTGGAAAGGCGTGCCCGCGTAGCCTCGGGGATCTCGGCATCGGGATCAGTAAGCAGATAGGCAATCCCTTGCACCCGGCCACGGCCGACGCGGCCGCGGAGCTGATGCAGCTGCGACAGCCCGAAGCGGTCGGCGTGCCAGACCAGCATAGTGTTGGCGCGGGGCACGTCGAGCCCGCTTTCAATGATGGTGGTCGCGAGCAGGATGTCCCCTGCCCCATTGGCAAAATCCACGAGGACCCGGTCGATCTCGGCGGGCGGGAGATCGCCATGGGCAATCTGCACGCTCAGCTCCGGAACAATGCGCCCCAGCTCGTCGGCGAGCGGCGCGATATCCTCGATCCGCGGCACGACGATAAAGCTCTGCCCGCCCCGCCGCCGTTCACGCAGCAAGGCCGTGCGCAGGGATCCGGCGTCAAAAGGCGCCAGGAAAGTGCGGATGGGGCGGCGGCGGGCGGGCGGCGTGGCGATGATGCTCACATCCTGCAGGCCGACCAGGGCCGCCTGGAGTGTGCGCGGAATGGGGGTAGCGCTCATCATCAGCACGTGCAGATCGGGCGCCAGCGCGCGCAGCTGCGCCTTGAGCTTGGCGCCGAAGCGCTGTTCTTCATCGATGATAACAAGGGCAAGATCGTTGAACGCCACATCCTTGCCGACCACCGCTTCGGTCGCCACCAAGACCTGCACCTCGCCGCTGGCCAGTTCCTCCTTGACGGCCTTGCTTTGCGCGGGTGTCAGCAAGCGCGAGAGTTGGGCGACCTTGATGTCGGTACCGGCAAAGCGCCGCTCGAAACTTTGCAAGTGCTGGCGCACGAGAACGGTGGTTGGCGCCACCAGAACCACCTGCCGGCCCGCCAAGGCCGCTGCTGCGGCTGCCCGCAGCGCCACCTCGGTCTTGCCGAAGCCCACATCGCCACACACCAGCCGGTTCATCGGCCGGCCGGACGCCAGATCATCGAGCACCGCGTGAATGGCGGCCGATTGATCGGGTGTTTCGGGGTAAGGGAACCGTGCCGCCAACCGGGCGAAAGCTGCAGCGGGCGGTTCGACCGGCTCGGCTGTGGCTGCCGCCCGCGCTTTTGCCGCCGCCGCCAATCCTTGCGCTGCAGCATCGATCTGGGCGCTGACCTCCGCCCGCCGGTTCTTCCAGGCATCGGTGTGGAGACGATCCAGCGTCACCGCTTCCGCATCAGCGCCGTAGCGCCACAGGCGGCCAAAGTCCTCTACGGGCACCAGAACGGAAGCGCCACCGTGATATTCCAGCCGCACCGTATCCTGCTCAACCCCTTCCACTTCCACCCGGTCGAGGTCGCGCAGGATGCCGACGCCATAATCCTCATGCACCACCACATCGCCGACCCGCAGCTCGGTCTGGCCAAGCAACACGGCAGCATCGGTTTGTTCCGCATCGGCAAGGCGCGTGCCCAGAACATCGGGCGCGGCGATAAGCACGAGGTCTTCGGCCTTGTCGAAAAAGCCGGCATCGAGATCAAAGGGCAATGCGAGGGGCTGGTGGGCAGCCGCGGCGGCAGCTTCCTCCCAACTCTCAAGCTGTTGCGGTGCAGGCCCACGGGAGCGTCGGAGCATGGTCCGTAACCGCTCAAGCTCGCCCTCGGTGCCGGTCATCACGACCCGTTGTCCAGCTTCCAGCTGCTCGCGCACAAAGCCTGCAAAGGCACGGGGCGGATTGCGCTCCGTGGTGAACCGGGGTGCAGACTCCAGGCCAGCCAGATCGAGTTCCTGTTGCTCGTGTTCCGCGAGGGCGGCGGTCCACTCGTCCTCATTGAGGTAAAGTGCATCTGGCGCGAGTGGCCGGGCTTCGGCGCCGAAATCGCTGGCGGCTTGATGGGCTTCCTTGATCTGCTCGATCAGTGTCGGGGCGCGCTCCGCGGCAATCTGGCTGACCGAAAGCGTAGCCTTGGGAAGGTAATCGAAGAGCGTTTGCAACTGCTCGTAGCTCTGGGGGAGCCGATGCTCAGCCCCTGGCTCGCGCTCGATGGCGTCACCGATCAGCTCGGAGGCAGCCCCCAAAAGTAGCTGGTCCTGTTCTTCTTCGGTCCGCTGGCTGCGCGGATCATAGGCGAAGATGCTCTCGATC
>JAQSXP010000394.1 GCA_029256605.1 Devosia sp.
CCGCCTCGGCCCGCACGAAGATGATATTGGTATCGGGCATCGGCACGCTGAGCCCGTCAAAGCCGGCCAGCCCCTCGGCCAACCGCCGCGCCCGGCGATGATCCTCGGCCAGCCGCTCGACATTGTGCTCGAGCGCATAAAGCCCTGCTGCCGCCAGAATGCCCGATTGCCGCATTCCGCCGCCCAGCATCTTGCGATGCCGCCGGGCCTTTTCGATCAACTCGCCACTGCCCACCAGCACCGACCCGACCGGCGTGCCCAGCCCCTTGGACAAGCAGATCGACACCGTGTCGAACGGCGCGGCGAAACTGCCGATCTCGATGCCCAGTGCCACGCAAGCATTGAATGCCCGCGCTCCATCCAGATGCAGCCCCAGCCCGCGCCGGCGCGCCAGTTCGGCCACCTCGCTCATATAGGCCAGCGGCAACACCCGCCCGCCAAACGTGTTTTCGAGCGCAATCACCCGCGTGCGCGCGAAATGAATATCGTCGGCCTTGATCGCCGCCGCGATGTCCTGGAGCGCCATGGTCCCGTCGGGCTGATGGGCAATGGGCTGCGGCTGGATCGAGCCCAGCACCGCCGCCCCGCCGCCCTCGAACATATAGCAATGCGCCTGCTGACCGGCGATGAACTCGTCGCCCCGCCCGCAATGGCTCATCAGCGCCAGGAGGTTCGACATTGTCCCCGAGGGCACGAACACCGCCGCTTCCTTGCCCAACAGCATGCTCATGCGCTGCTCGAGCTGGCGAACCGTATGGTCGTCGCCATAAACATCGTCGCCCACCTCGGCCGCAGCCATCGCCGCGCGCATGCCCGCGGACGGGCGAGTCACGGTGTCGGAGCGGAAATCATAACGCAGCGTATTCATGCTTCATCCTCGTGGAGGGTCGGATCGGGCTTTTGCGCCACCACCAGCATACCCGTGATCGGCGCGCCCCGGTCCCGCCGCAGCGTCGCAGTTTTGAACTGGCACACATGCAGCCCCGCATCGGCCAGCGCCACCCGCGTGGCGGCCAGCCCATGGGCATAGCGCAGCGAGGGGCGCAAGAACACCGGGTCTTCCCCGTCATGAGCTTCAAGCGACAGCGCCACCAGCCCACCCGGCCGCAGGGCGGCAACAATGGCCCGCAGGATCGGAGGCAGCGCGCCGCAGTAAATCAGCACATCGGCGGCGGTGATCAGGTCGGCGCCTGCCACCCGGCTCTGGAGGAACTGCACCAGTTCCCCTTTTTCCAAGGCATCATAAATGCCTTTGCGACGGGCGGCCGCAACCATTGCCGCAGACAGGTCGACGCCCTCGAGCCGTTCAACCTTGCCGCGCAGGCGCTCGCCCATCAAGCCGGTGCCACATCCCAAGTCCAGCGCCAGGCTCCAGCGCGCGACCCTCTGGCGCTGCATTTCCGCTTCGATCATGCCATCGAGCAGCTCGGGCACCTGATAGCCAAGCTTGCCCACGAGCGAGGCCTCAAACCGGGGCGCATATTGGTCGAACAGCGCTTCCACATAACTGGTGGCAGTGCCCTCCCGTGCGACCCCGGCCCCATGGGCGGAGAGCTTGAGCGCCGTGCCGAACACGCCTTCGTCGTCCAGCGCCTCAAGATGGCGCCAGGCCGAGATGGCGCCGGCGATGTCGCCGGCCCGCTCGCAGTAGGTCCCCAGAAGGTTCCACCCCCCGGCCCAGTCGGGCGCCAGTTCCAGTGTTTGCACCATCACCTCGGCTGCTGCCTGGTGATCGCCTTCTTCGGATAATAGCCGTGCGAAACCGGCACGTCGGTCGGCGATCATGTCGCCCGAACTCTGGAACGCCTTGCTCAAGCGCGTGTGACTCTGAAAGGAGGATTGTGGAGCGCGGATGTGGCGGATTTCTTGATGGAAAGCAAGAACTGCCTTTGCGCAAAAGGGTTACATTGCGCTTCATTTAAGCTAACATCTTTGCATCGCCTGCAGCCTTTTGCTGCCGTCGAGCATTCGGCCCGTTACGGAGCCTGTTTCTGTTCCCGCCTTGGCAGGGATCAAGTCTTTGCCAAGCACTAGAGCCATGTTGCTCTGACCTCAGCCAAATGAATGTTTGGCGGGGTGCTTCGGCACGATCATTCGCTGTATTGAACCCCCCATTGATTAGAGCTAAGCTCCCCGCATCGAATAAAGCGGCCGACTGATCTGATCATGCGAATACCATTCGCTCCTGCTGACGTCATTATCCGACAATTCGATTCAACCAAGTCTTGGTCGATGTGACCAAGGCCGCCTACAGCAGCGACTGCACGAGGGAACGCGCATCATGGCAACTGGCACCGTCAAATGGTTCAACGGTCAAAAGGGCTACGGCTTCATCCAGCCCGACGAGGGCGGGACCGATGTCTTCGTCCATATCTCGGCGGTTCAGCGCTCCGGCCTGAACGGTCTAGATGAAGGCCAGAAGGTCACCTACGAGATCGTCAAGGACAAACGCACCGGCAAATCCGCCGCCGAAACCGATGGGAAGCGCATCCCACCGGATGCGCTTTTTTGTTGCCTTCTGGCACTGAATGGCCGGCCTGGGCAGCCGGCACCCTGCAACTAGCTGCCTTCCGGCGCCACGCGGATCAGCTGGCCATTATCGGCATCGGTCAGCAGGTAAATGGCGCCGTCGGGTCCCACCCGCACGTCCCGGATGCGCCCGAGTTCTCCTTCGAACAGCCGCTCCTCGTCCACAACATCGTTGCCTTCCATGTCGAGCCGCACCAGCACCTGGCCCGACAGCCCGCCCGCCAACAGGTCGCCCTGCCATTCCGGCAGCAGCTCGCCCTCATAGAAGTCGAGCCCCGAAGGGGAAACCGAGGGGTCCCAATAATGGAGGGGCTGCTCTAGGCCCGGCTTTTCGGTGCCT
>JAQSXP010000395.1 GCA_029256605.1 Devosia sp.
CGCCTGCTGCTGGCCGATGAAGCGGTGAGCGCTTTGGATCTCACCACCCGCATTCGCATTGTCGAACTCCTGGCGGGCCTCAGCCAATCCATGAGCCTCTTGCTCGTGTCGCACGATCTGGGTGTCGTTGCGGCCCTCTGTCGCCGCGTCATTATTCTCGAGCGCGGCCGCATTGTTGAAGCCGGCCTCACCCGCGACGTGCTCGCCCATCCCCAACACCCCTATACGCAGCGCCTGCTTGCCAGCGTGCCGCGCCTGCATCTGGAGACCCCGACGCCATGACCACCGCCCCCGCCGATTACACCGCCTGGCAAGACCGCCGCCTCGCCGCCCTCAAGGCCCCCGATGGCTGGCTCAACATCATTGCCCGCGATTGGCTGTCCGAAGGCACCGTCTCGGTCGGCAGCGCCGCCGATAACGACATCGTCTTGCCCACCGGCCCCGCCCATATCGGCACCCTGACGCAAGGCCCGGATGGCAGCGTCACCTATACGCCCCTTGGCGGCGAGCCGACCAAGCTTGCGCTCTCCAAAACCAACCCGCCCCGCTTCACCGCCGAAAACCTTCTGCTCGAAGTGACCACCCTCAACGGCGAAAACGCGCTGCGGGTGCGCGACACCGCCTCCACCGCTGGCGCCGACCTGCCGCCCATCCAATACTTCCCCTATGATCCGAGCTGGCGCATCCCCGCCCAGTGGATCGCGCTCGACGCCCCCAGGCAGCTTTCCATCACCACCTCCAAGGCGATCCCGACCGAGGTCGAGGCCTCCCACAAAGCCGTGTTCACCCGCGAGGGCACGACTTACGAGCTGCTCGCCACCCATGGCACGCCGCAAAGCCCGCAATTCGTTATTCGTGACCTGACCGCGCAAAGCGAAACCTATGGCGCCTGCCGCTTTGTCTTTGGCGAGGAGGTCACCGACACCTCGATCGTCCTCGACTTCAACAAGGCCATCAATCCGCCCTGCGCCTTCACCGACTTTGCCGTCTGCCCGCTGCCGCCTGCCGAGAACGTCCTGCCCATCCGCATCGAGGCCGGCGAAAAGCGTCTGGCCAACAGCCACTAGGCGGCGGCGCTTTTCCCTTGCGCCACCGCCCGGGGGAACACTGTTCCGCCCCGGGCGGTTGCCGCCCTCACTTCGGCATGCTCCCTTGCAGCACCAGCCGACCGGCCCACAAAAACACTGGAGGAAACCATGAAGCTCGAATCCATCGCCCTGCACCACGGCTACACCGCCGAAGCCACTACCAAGGCCGCGGCCGTGCCGATCTACCAGACCACGTCCTATACCTTCGACGACACCCAGCACGGCGCCGATCTCTTCGATCTCAAGGTCGCCGGCAATATCTATACCCGCATCATGAACCCCACGACCGCTGTGCTCGAAGCGCGGGTCGCCGAAATGGAAGGCGGCATCGGCGCCCTCGCCGTCGCCTCGGGCATGTCGGCCATCACTTATGCCATCCAGACCATCGCGGAAGCCGGCGACAACATCGTCTCCATCTCCCAGCTTTATGGCGGCACCTATAACCTCTTCCAGCACACTTTCCCCCGCCAGGGCATCGAAGTGCGTATGGTCGGCTTCGATGATTTCGAGGGTTTTGAGCGCCTGATCGACGCCAGGACCAAGGCCGTGTTCCTTGAATCCATCGGCAACCCGCTTGGGAATGTGGTCGACATCCAGCGCATCAGCGAGATCGCCCATCGCCATGGCGTGCCGGTGATTGTCGACAACACGGTCGCGACCCCGGTCCTCTGCCGCCCCTTCGATTTCGGCGCCGATATCGTGGTGCATTCCCTCACCAAATATATCGGCGGGCACGGCACCTCGATCGGCGGCATCATCGTTGATAGCGGCAAGTTCGACTGGGTCGCCAACAAGGCTCGCTTCCCCATCCTCAACCAGGCCGACCCCTCCTATCACGGCGTGGTCTATACCGAAGCGCTGGGGGCTGCCGCCTTTATCGGCCGCGCCCGCGTCGTGCCGCTGCGCAATACCGGCGCCGCCCTTTCGCCCTTCAACGCCTTCCTGATCCTGCAGGGCCTCGAAACCCTGGCACTGCGCATGGAGCGCCATTGCGACAACGCCCTCAAGGTCGCCCAATTCCTCCAGAACCACCCCAAGGTCGCCTGGGTGAACTACGCCGCCCTCCCCGATAGCCGCTTCCACGCCGTGGCCCAGAAGATCACCAAGGGCAAGGCCTCGGGCATTTTGAGCTTTGGCATCAAGGGCGGGCGCGACGCCGGTGGCGTCTTTATCGACAATCTCAAGATGATCCTGCGGCTGGTCAATATCGGCGACGCCAAGTCACTCGCCGCCCATCCGGCCACCACCACCCACCGCCAGCTCAACGCCGAAGAACTGGCCAAGGCCGGCGTGTCCGAAGACCTCGTGCGCATCTCGGTTGGCATCGAGCATATCGACGACATCATTGCCGATATCGAGCAGGCCCTGGCCATTCCGCTCGCCGGCTGCAATCGCGCCAGCCGGCGAGCACCTGACAATTTGTTCAGAACGCGTTCATCAATATGGCCGAAACCCGGCCAACCGCCCCGGAGACCCCGTTTGCACCCCTTCACCACCCAGCTGCTCGACGCCATCAACACCGGCAATCCGGTCCCTCGCACCACCGCCAATCCCCCGCAAACCGCGGCTGAAAGCGAAGCCATCCAGTCCGAACTGATCGCCGCCCTCGGTGGCATCGGTGCTTGGAAAGTCTCCCCCTGGTCACCCGGCGCCACCATGACGGCGGCTCCCATTCCCAAGGCCTGGGTACACCAAAGCGCTGAAACCGTTGATCTTTCCGGCCTGCGCTTCGAGGTCGAATTCGCCCTGGTTGTCGCTGATGACGGCTCCTTCCGCATCGCCCCCGCC
>JAQSXP010000021.1 GCA_029256605.1 Devosia sp.
AAAGGCCGGCAGGGGCGCCGCGAAGCGCCACCACCGGCCATTATGGGATTCGGAGCGCCCTAGGCGGCGATGCGATCCTGTTCGTGGGTCCACTGACCCAGCGCAGCCAGCGAGTTCATGCGGGCGCGGTGCGTGAAAGCGGCCTGGGCCTGGGGGAAGTTCTCGCGGCGACCGGCCCAGGTGCGCAGGGCGACATTTTGCAGCGCGCGACCATAAGAGAAGGTCAGCGGCCAGGGGAGGCCCCCGATCCGGTTCATGGCCGATAGGTGGGAGGTCGCTTCTTCGTCGGTCTGGCCGCCAGACAGGAAGGCGATGCCGGGGACCGCGGCCGGCACATGCTCGCGCAGCACTTCGACGGTGCGGCGGGCAACGTCGTCAACGGTCGGCCGGTCGCGCGAATTGATGCCGGGCAGCACCATATTGGGCTTGAGCAGCATGCCGCCAAGGTCAACGCCGGCGAGGCGCAATTCCTTGAAGACGTTTTCGAGCACGTCGCCGGTTACCTGGGCGCAGCGTTCGAGCGAGTGGTTGCCGGGCTCGCCGTCGCCCACGACTTCGGGCTCCACCACGGGCACGATGCCGGCTTCCTGGCAGAGGATGGCATAGCGCGCCAGGGCATGGGCATTGGCGCGGATATTGTTGCGGGTGGGGGCGATGTCATTGATGGTGATGACGGCGCGCCACTTGGCAAAGCCGGCGCCGAGACGGGCATATTGCTCAAGGCGCTGGCGCAGGCCATCGAGGCCCTCGGTGATTTTTTCGCCGGTGTCGCCGGGCATAGGGAAGGCGCCGCGATCGACTTTGATGCCGGGGATCACATCGGTATCGGCCATGATGGCGCGGAACGAGGTGCCGTCGGCAGCGTGCTGTTCAAGGGTTTCCTCGGTCAGGATCACGCCCGAGATGTAGTTGCGCATGGCTTCTTCGGAGCGGAAGAGCATCTCGCGGTAATCGCGGCGCAGGTCGAGCGAATTGGGCAGGTTGATCTTGGCAAAACGCTTGGCGATGGTGGGCTCGGATTCGTCGGCGGCAAGGATGCCTTTTCCCGGCTCCATCAGTTTTTGCGCGATGGCGTTGAGCGACATTGGCATGGCAGTCCCCTCAGTTTCTTTGAGGAGGAAGTTAGACTTCTGCCTTAGAAAGTCGATTAGACCAATGGTTATGCAACCAAGGTGGAGGGGTCCGAGTTGATGGACCCCTCTCCGGCTTAGCGGGTGAGTGCCTCGACACCGGGCAGGGGCTTGCCTTCCATCCATTCCAGGAAAGCGCCGCCGGCAGTCGAAACATAGGTGAAGCTGTCCTTGACCCCGGCATGGGCGAGGGCCGCGACAGTGTCGCCGCCGCCAGCAACCGAGACGAGGCCATTGGCGCGGGTGCGCTCGGCGGCGTGCTGGGCGACCGCGACCGTGCCGGCGTCGAACGGCGTCATCTCGAAGGCGCCAAGCGGGCCATTCCACACGAGGGTTTGGGCGGCATCGATGGCGGCGTTGATCTGCTCGACCGTGCGGGGGCCGACATCGAGGATCATGGCATCGGCGGGGACTGCATCGGCGGCGACAGTCTGGCTGGCGGCATTGGCCTTGAACTCGGTGGCGACCACGCCATCGACTGGCAGGATGATGGTGCAGCCGGCCGATTTAGCGGCGTCGAGGATGCGGCGGGCGGTGTCCGCCAGATCCTTTTCGCAAAGCGATTTGCCGACGTCATGACCCTGGGCAAAAAGGAAGGTGTTGGCCATACCGCCGCCGATCACCAGGGTATCGACGCGCGTGACGAGGTTTTCGAGGAGGTCGATCTTGGAGGAAACCTTGGCACCGCCGACCAGGGCAATCACCGGCTTCTTGGGGTTGCCGAGGCCAGCTTCCAAGGCTTCGAGCTCGGCCTGCATGGCAAGGCCAGCCGCGGCGGGCAGCAGGTGGGCGATGGCTTCGGTGGAGGCATGGGCGCGGTGGGCGGCCGAGAAGGCGTCGTTGACATAGAGGTCACCGAGGCTGGCCATGCGAGCGGCGAGTTCGGGATCGTTCTTTTCCTCGCCGGGGTGGAAGCGCGTGTTTTCGAGCACATAAACGGCGCCATCGGGGCCGGTATCGATGCCGCGCTGGGCGTTGGAAACGTCGTTCCAATCGGTGAGGATGAAGCCTACGGGTGCGCCCACGGCTTCCACAATGGCGGGCACGACCTGTTCGAGCGAATAGTCGTGGTTCACCACGCCCTTGGGCCGGCCGAAATGGGAGAGGAGGATGGCCTTGCCGCCGGCTTCGGTGATGCGGCGGATGGTGGGGACCAGGCGCTCGATGCGGGTGGCATCGGTGACCTTGCCATCGGCAACGGGCACATTGAGGTCGGCGCGCACAAGGACGCGCTTGCCGGCGAGATCAAAGTCATCAAGGGTCTTGAAGGAGGCGGTCATGCTGGCTCCGGATCTGTGTTGCTGGGGGCGTAGCAGAGACGGGGAGAGTGGGGAAGACAGCTTGTGCCGGCGTCAGCCGATCCGTTCGAAGAGGCCGGGATAGGTGACCACAAGGCCCTCGCCGTCGAGTTCGAGAACGCGTTCGAAGCTGCCATTGTTGCTTTGAAAGCGGAAGTGGGTGGGGTCGAGCCGGGTATAGGTCTGGCTTTCCGGGCGAACGGTCATCTCGTCCCCATCGATCCAGGCCATGCGAAAGTGCTGGGGCGTGTTGTCGAGCCAGGCGCTGCGCCAAATTGGGAGCGAATTGGTCAGCGGTGTGGGCCAGAGATCGATGTCGAGGCAGCCATTGAGGGCGGGCAGGGGTTCGGCGCGATCGTCGGACCAGCTGCCGGCGCCATTGCTGAACAGTTCCAGCACCGCGCTATCGGTGCGTTCGACGCGGATGCTGCGCACGAGGCCGGCTTCATCGAGCTTGAGGCGGTAGAAGAGCCCGTAATCGGGGGTGATGACCGTCCCCCGGATGCGGGTGCCCGAACTGGCGGGGATGATGTGGCAGTGCTCGAGGGTGGCGGGATCGAGGCCGCGCCAGCGGATGGACTTGTTCAACATCGCTAGCCCCTGTTGCATGCCGCTCGGGCGATACTAGCCAGCAGAAGATATTGGGGCTAGCCGCCCCCCCACCCTTGATCCCTCCCCGCCAGGGGGAGGGTCTCCACCGAACTATCAGTGACCAAGGGGCGGAAAGTTAGAGGGTCTTGGCGAGGGCGACTGTCGTGTCGCACATGCGGTTCGAGAAGCCCCATTCGTTGTCGTACCAGGACAGGACCGAAACGAAATTGCCGTCCATCACCTTGGTCTGCTCGAGCGCCATGGTGGAGGAGTGGGGGTCGTGGTTGAAGTCGATCGAGACATTGGGCTGATCGGTATAGCCCAGCACGTTCTTGAGCTCGCCATCGGCGTAGCGCTTGATCGCGTCGTTGACTTCCTGGGCCGTGACATTGCGCGAGGAGATGAACTTAAAATCGACGCAGGACACGTTGGGGGTCGGCACGCGGATCGAGACGCCGTCGAGCTTGCCCTTGAGCTCGGGCAGGACGAGGCCGATGGCCTTGGCGGCGCCGGTCGAGGTCGGGATCTGCGACAGGGCCGCAGCGCGGCCGCGATAGAGATCCTTGTGCATGGTGTCGAGGGTCGGCTGGTCACCGGTATAGGAGTGGATGGTGGTCATCATCCCCTTTTCGATGCCGAATTCCTTGTGCAGCACATAGGCGAGCGGCGCGAGGCAGTTGGTGGTGCACGAGGCGTTGGAAACGACCACGTGATCCTTGCTCAGCTGCTGATGGTTGATGCCGTAGACCACGGTCAGGTCAGCGCCTTCGGCCGGAGCAGACACCAGCACCTTCTTGGCGCCGGCCTGCAGGTGGGCCGAAGCCTTTTCCTTGGAGGTGAAGATGCCCGTGCATTCGAGCACGATGTCGATGTTCATCTCGCGGTGGGGCAGTTCGGCCGGGTTCTTGACGGCGGTCACCTTGATGGGGCCGCGGCCCACATCGATGGTGTCGCCGGCCACGGTCACGGTGCCGGGAAAGCGGCCATGCACGCTGTCGAAGCGGATGAGGTGGGCATTGGTTTCCACCGGACCCAGATCGTTGATGGCGACCACCTCGATATCGGTGCGGCCCGATTCGATGATGGCGCGCAGGATGTTGCGGCCAATACGACCAAAGCCATTGATGGCGACACGAACTGCCATGGGAGGCACTCCTTAAGGAGGAAGGGAAAAGGGGAGGTGGGTTCTCTTACAGCTGCGCGGTTACCGCTTCAACAATACCCTGCGGCGTGATGCCGAAGTATTCGTAGAGTTTGTCGATCGGACCCGAAGCGCCAAAGGCATGCAGGCCAATGAACTTGCCCTTGGGGCCGAGCAGGCTGCCCCAGGAGAGACTGATACCCGCTTCCACCGCGACCCGAGCCTTGGCCGAACCGATGATCTCGTTCTGATAGGCTTCATCCTGAGCGGCAAAGAGCTCCATGCAGGGCACGGAAACCACGCGAGCGGAGATGCCCTGCTCGTCGAGCAGCTTCTTGCCCGCCAGCGCGATTTCGACTTCCGAGCCGGTGGCAAAGATCACCGCCTGCGCATCGGCATCGCCAGCCAGGGTATAGGCGCCCTTGGCGGAGCGGTTTTCCTCGGTGAACTCGGTGCGCACGGTCGGCAGGTTCTGGCGGGAGAGGGCGAGGAGGGAGGGTGCGTCCTGGGTTTCTAGCGCCAGCTGCCAGCATTCCAGCGCTTCCACGGCGTCAGCCGGGCGGAAGACGAGCAGGTTCGGAATGGCGCGCAGGGCTGCGAGGTGCTCGATGGGCTGGTGGGTCGGGCCGTCTTCACCGAGGCCGATGGAGTCGTGGGTCATCACATAGATGACGCGCTGGGTCATCAGCGCCGAAAGGCGGATCGATGGGCGGGCGTAATCGCTGAACACGAGGAAGGTGCCGCCATAGGGGATCAGGCCACCATGGAGCGCAATGCCGTTCATGGCTGCTGCCATGCCGTGTTCGCGGATGCCGTAGCGCATATAGCGGCCGAGGCGATCGGTTTCGGTGAAGGGCAGGGTCTGGGTCGTGTTGGTCAGGTTCGAGCCGGTAAGATCGGCCGAGCCGCCCAGGGTTTCGGGGACAACGCCGTTGATCACTTCGAGCGCCATCTGGCTCGACTTGCGGGTCGCAACCTTGGGCTTGTCTTCGGTGAGCTTGCGCTTGTAGTCGCTCATGACCTGGGCATAGCCCTCGGGCAGGTCGCCACGGAAGCGACGCTCGAACTCAGAGCGCTTGTCGGCGGGCAGAGCGGCGAACTGCTCGGCCCAGGCGGCGCGGGCCTGCGCACCACGGGCGCCAGCAGCGCGCCAAGCCTCGAGGGTGGCGGCGGGAACTTCGAAGGCGGGATAGTCGATGCCGAGCGCGGCCTTGGCACCGGCCAGTTCTTCGGCTCCGAGCGGGGAGCCGTGCACCTTTTCGGACCCGGCTTTCTTGGGCGCGCCAAAGCCGATCGTGGTCTTGGCCGCGATCATGGTGGGCTTGTCGCTGTTGCGCGCGTCGCGCAGCGCCGCTTCGATGGCGTCCTGATCGTGGCCGTCAACGGCTACCGTGTTCCAGCCCGAAGCCTGGAAGCGTGCCAGCTGATCGGTTGAATCAGCGTTGGATACCTTGCCGTCAATGGTGATGCCGTTGTTGTCCCAGATGAGCACCAGCTTGTTGAGCTTGAGGTGACCGGCAAGGGTAATGGCTTCCTGGGAGATGCCTTCCATGAGGCAACCGTCACCAGCGAGCACATAGGTGTAATGGTTCATGACGCTTTCGCCGAACTCGGCGGCGAGCTTGGCTTCGGCAATCGCCATGCCTACGGCGTTGCCGACGCCCTGCCCGAGCGGGCCAGTGGTGGTCTCGATGCCCTGAGCGAAGTGGTATTCGGGGTGGCCGGCGGTCTTGGAGCCCAGCTGACGGAAATTCTTGATCTCGTCGATGGTCATGTCCGGATAGCCGGTCAGATACAGCACCGAATACAGCAGCATGGAGCCGTGGCCAGCCGAGAGCACAAAACGGTCACGATCGGGCCACTTATAGTCAGTGGGATCGTACTTCATGATCTTGGTGAAGAGCACGGTGGCAATGTCGGCGCAGCCCATGGGCAGGCCGGGATGGCCGGAATTGGCTTTTTCCACCGCATCCATCGACAAGGAGCGGATGGCGTTGGCCAGGTCGTTCTGCTGGGGTGTATTGGTCATTGTCCGCTCATTTCGGTGGCACAAAAGGCGGGACGCAAGACCGCTTTTGTCAGCGTCCCGAGGCGGGTTCGAGGCATAACAGGTTCGACCACCCTGTCAATTGCCGAGGGTGGGAAGGCCGTTGCATTAGGCGGGGCGCTGGGGCACCCTGAAGGGGGCGGGAATGATCGTTCGCAGAAAGTGTTGTTGGCGATGAGTGAGAGCGAACTTCAAGACGGGATCGGCGCGGCGATGGCGCGATTTGATCGTGCCTTGGCGCGACTCGAAACCAGTTCGGCCAATCTGCAGCAGCGCATGCAACGGCTTAACCGCATCGAGGTCGATACGCAGCGACTGGTGACCGAACGGGCGCGGCTCGCGAGCGAGCTCGACAAGACCGCGGCCAAGGCCAAGCGGCTCGACGACAGCGCCCATGAAGTGTCGCGTCGCCTAGTGGCAGCGATGGAAACCGTGCGCGAAGTGCTGGCCAAAGCGGAGTAGGCGATGCCCGAAGTCAATGTCGAGATCAACGGCCGGCGCTATCGCATGGCGTGCGAAGAAGGCCAGCAAAAGCACCTGATCGGCCTCGCCAAGCGCTTTGATGGGCAGGTGGATTCCATCAAGGGCGTGGTCGGCGAAATTGGCGACACGCGCCTCACGGTAATGGCCGGGATCGCAGTCGTCGATGAACTGGTGGAAGCCGAAAAGCGCATTGCCGCGCTACAGGCACAAATCGAGCAACTCACGACGGCGGGCCAGCAGCTGGCCGGGGAAATGGATACGCTCGAGCAGCGCTTTGCTGGCAAGCTTGAGCAGGCCGCGCGTTCGCTCGAGATCGTCGCAGGGGTGTTGGACGAAACTGCTCTCGTGCAGCAGAAATAGGCTCAGGAGCCGTTTTTCTGCACAATGCAGTTGCCGCCGGCTGAGAGCAGGCGATCGCATAGTTCATTGGCTTCCTGCCGCGTCGGGCGTCCGACCATAGCCGAAAAGCGCAATTGCGGCCCGAAATTGGGGTTGCGCACAGTGATCAGCAGCAGCTTTTCCTCGCCCAGGACCTTGGAAAACCGGCTTTGAGCCGTATCGAAGCGGTTGCGGGCGACTTCGCTGGTGTTGTGCTGGGCGATCAGCACGCCCCAGGGCTGCCAGGCGGCGTTGGTGGTATCCAGGTTGGGGATTTTGACTGCCGAAGCCATGTCAAGGCAGGAATCGAGGAAGGGGCTTTCGGGCTCGAGGGTGAAGTCGACCGGCTCGGGCGCATCGTTGCGCCAATAATCGGCGGGGCGGCCGGTGATTACCGAGACATAGTTGCGCGTTTCGGCTGGTAGCCCGCCGGTGCCGGCGAGATAGCGCGAGAGGCGGGCCTCGCCACCGTTATAGGCGGCAGCGGCAAGGCCAAGATTGCCGAACTTTTCCTGCAGGAAGCCCAGATATTCAGCCGAACGGGCCAGCGCCTGGGCGGGGTCGAAGGGATTGTCGAGCGCGCGCAGACGCGCGGTGCCGGGCATGAACTGGGCAATGCCCTGGGCTCCGGCGGGGCTGATGGCTTGGGGATCGAAGCGGCTTTCCTGCCAGATCAGGCGGGCAAGAAACGCTTCGGGAATCTCGTAATGATTGGAAAAGCGGGAAATGGCGCTGCAGACATCGGCGACATAGCTGGTTTCGGCGATGCAAACCGGCTCGTCATTGAGGGTGAAGCAGGAGCGGGCGGGCTCCTCAGTGGCCGGCTCTGCAGGGGCTGGTGCCTCCACGCCGTGCACGGGAGCCAAAGCGGCCAAGAGCAGCAGCGGCACGACCAGGCAGCGCGCCCATCCCGATCGCCATGTCAGCGCAGGTTTTGCCAAGGTCATCTTTCAAGCGGCCCAAGATCGCGGCCAAACGGCCCGCAAGGCGAGAATGAGCGAAACGGCGAGGGGATCCAAGCCGGAACGCATTCGGGGCGGAATGGCAGGTTAACGAGGGGGCACAATTTGCCCGAGATTTGTGCTGCATCGCCCTTTGCACCGGGGGGCGAAAGGCCTATATGTCGCTAGCTGCCCGGTGCGTGTTGGATACCAATATCCCCGGGGCCTTATCGATCCTTAAGGGAGCTGTCCCTGACCAGGCCCGTGGGCTTGGACATACGGCGCCCACCTACGTGAGTAGGTTCCCGGGATCGCCTATCCCACGGCCAGGGTGGCACCTTATTCTCCCGCGGACACAAATCGCCTTATGGTTGTTGAGCGTAACGAAGACACCAAGGCGGGTTTGCGAGGAGTGGCAAAGGCGCGGCGCGCGGCGCTGACGCCAGCCGAGCGCGCTCATGCAGCGCAGGCGGTGGCGCAAGCCTTTTTCGCTGAGCCCAAATTTGCCGCCCGCCAGGTGATCGCGGGCTACTGGCCCTTGCCCGAAGAGCTCGATTGCCGGCCGATCCTGCAGCGCCTGCTTGAGGACGGACGCACCGTGGTGTTGCCCGCCATCATCCGGCGCGACGAGCCGTTGCAGATGCGGGTCTGGGAGCCGGAGGCGCCGCTCTATCCGGCCGGGTTCGGCACGCTCGCCCCTTCGGAACTGGCGCCACAAGCAAGGCCTGATTTGGTGTTGCTACCGCTGCTCGGCTTTGATCGGCTGGGCACGCGGCTCGGTTATGGCGGTGGATATTACGATCGCAGCTTCGCCGAGGCAGAGGCCCGGCCGGTGATGGTGGGTTTGGCTTATGGGGCCCAGGAGTTTGAGATCATTCCCCGGGATGAACATGATATCGCGCTGGACGCGGTGGTGACGGAAACCGGCATAAAAGAGTTCGGGCGCATATAATGAGATTTCTGTTTTTGGGCGATGTCGTGGGTCGTTCGGGCCGCGACGGTATTGCCGATCGCCTGCCGGGATTGATCGATCGTTACGGCTTTGATTTCGTGGTGGTGAACGGGGAGAATGCCAGCCATGGCCGCGGGCTGACCGAGCCGCATTTCAACGGCATCCGGGCGGCGGGCGCCGATATCGTGACGCTGGGCGACCATGCGTTCGACCAGCGGGACACGATCTCCTTCATCGAACGTGAAACAACGCTGGTCCGGCCCATCAACATGGCGCCGGGTACGCCCGGGCGCGGGGCGATGTTTGTCGAAGGGCGCAATGGGCACCGGGTGCTGGTGATCAATGCGCTGGGGCGCGTGTTCATGGGGCCGGCCGACGATCCGTTCCGGGCGGTGGAAGCGGCGATTGCCGCGTGTCCGCTGGGCGAGCAGGCCGATGCAGTGATCGTCGATTTTCACACCGAAGCGACCTCGGAAATCCAGGGCATGGGGCATTTCCTCGATGGGCGGGCGAGCCTGGTCGTGGGCACCCATACTCATATTCCAACGGCCGATCTGCGGGTGCTGAAGGGCGGAACGGCCTTGATGGGCGATGCCGGCATGTGCGGGGACTATGACTCGGTGATCGGGGTGGATGCCGAGGAGCCGCTCAACCGGTTTCTGACCGGCATTCCCAATGGGCGGTTCACGCCCGCCGAAGGGGAGGCGACCTTGTGCGGGGTGGCGGTGGAGACCGATCCGCGCACAGGACTGGCAGTCAAGGTGCTGCCGGTGCGGGTTGGCGGGGTGCTGGCGCAGGCGCTGCCCGAGTTCTAGCCCGCTTCACAATCGTTTCGCGCTTGCCTATAACGCGCGCCACCACAGCAACTCCAGACCCTAAGGACTGACCGATGGCCGGCCATTCACATGCCAAGAACATCATGCACCGCAAAGGCAAAAGCGATGCGGCGCGTTCCAAGGTCTTTTCCAAGCTGGCGCGCGAAATCACCGTGGCGGCCAAGATGGGCATGCCTGATCCCGCATTCAATTCCCGGTTGCGCCTGGCAGTGGCCAATGCGCGCGCTCAGTCGATGCCCAAGGACAATATCGATCGCGCCATCAAGAAGGCGATCGGCAGCGACGGCGAGAACTATGACGAAATCCGCTATGAGGGCTATGGGCCTGGTGGCGTGGCGATCATCGTGGAAACGTTGACCGACAACCGCAACCGCACCGCCTCCAATGTGCGCTCCTACTTCTCCAAGAATGGTGGGGCGATGGGGGAAACCAACTCGGTCGGCTTCATGTTCGACAAGGTGGGCGAGATCACCTATCCGGCCAGCGCCGGCAGTGCCGACGAGATCATGGAAGCCGCCATCGAGGCAGGCGCCGATGATGTCGAGAGCGACGAGGACGGGCACTATATCTACACGAGCTTTGAGGCCATGGTGGAAGTCGCCGCGGCCCTCGAAAAGGCTTTGGGCGAAGCTGAGTCGGTCAAGGCCGTGTGGAAGCCGCAGAACAACACCCCGATCGATGCCGAAAAGGGCGCGACCCTGATGAAGCTGATCGCGACGCTCGAAGAAGACGATGACGTGCAGAACGTTTATTCGAACTTCGAGATGAGCGACGAAGATGCGGCCAAGCTCGCCAGCTAAGGCGGGTTGGCCTCCTCAGGCGCTCTGGAGCGCTTGAGGAAAGAACTGATCGGCCGCAACGATGGCAACGCGATTGCGGCCGGTTTGCTTGGCGTCGTAGAGGCGCTGATCGGCGATCCGGAACAGCTCGGAAAAGCTTTTCGGGCCGGTAAAAACAGCCCCACCAATGCTGACCGACAGCGGCTGGACCGTGCCGCGGGGCACAAATTCCGCGCCGCTAACGGCGGTGCGGATGCGCTCGGCGACGGCGCGGGTATTCTCGGCATCAACGCCGGGCAGGAACACGCCGAACTCTTCCCCACCCATTCTTCCCACCAGGTCGGACGAGCGCAGCACCGAGCGGATCGCCCGGGCAATAACAGTCAAGGCGAGATCGCCGGCATCGTGGCCGAAGCGATCATTGATCGATTTGAAATTGTCGGCGTCGATCACGAGCAGCGCCCCGGAAGGGGTGCGGTCCGGCCGGGCCAATTGGGTGGCGACCTGAGCGGTAAAGGCGCCGCGATTAAGGCATGAGGTCAGGCTATCGGTGCGGGCGACGAGGCCCAGGCGGCGATTGGCAATCGCCAACGGGCGCAGACGCAGGCTCAGCAGGAACAGCAGCGGCAGCGCGAGGGCGATGGGGAGCACGGTGGCGCTGATCATGGCGCGGCTGAGTGCGGCTGAGCCGAGACTCTCGAACAGGATCGCATTGAAGCCGATCGAAACCAGCACGCACCCCATAGTGCCAAACACTGTCCAGCGGGTGACGCCCGACCAGCTGCGCCGGCCGCACGCGTTGCCAGCATTTCCGTTGGGAGCACGATGCGTCATGGCCCCACCGCCT
>JAQSXP010000396.1 GCA_029256605.1 Devosia sp.
CCACACCGCCACCAGCAGCTCCTTGTGGGTCAGCACCTTGCCCTGGCCTGCGATCAGGCGGGTCAACAGCGCATATTCCTTGGGCGGCAAGCGGACCGGTTCACCCTTGCGGGTGACATAGCGCAGGTCGAGATCGACCTCGACATCGCCAAAGCCGATCTTTGAGCGCACCGGTTGCGCGGCCCGCTGGCGCAGCGCCGCCTTGATGCGGGCCAGCAGCTCGCCAATCCCGAACGGCTTTTCCACATAGTCGTTGGCACCGCGCTCAAAAGCCTCGATCTTCTCGCCCTCCTTGTCCCGGGCAGACAGGATCAGGATCGGGCCATCGTAGAAGGCGCGCGCCTTCACCAGCAGATCCTTGCCATCCATGTCGGGCAGGCCGAGATCGAGAATAACCACATCGGGGCTCCAGGTCGCGATCTCGCGCAGGCCCTGGATGCCGTTATCGGCCCGCATATGGTGGTACCCTGCCGCATCGAGCGCCGGCCCCAGGAAGCGGTGGATCTGCGGCTCGTCATCGATCACGAGAATACGGGCGAGAGCTTGGTTCACTTGGAGTCCCAGATGTCGGCTTGCGACTTGTTGAGCGCGATCAGCATGCGCGTTCCCTTGTCGCCATGAATGGGGCTGGCCGCAACGATCGTGCCGCCCATGGCTTCAATGAACCCTTTGCTGATGGACAAACCCAGCCCGACCCCCTTGCTGCGGTCGGTCGGCTCCTCGAGCCGGCGGAACTTGTCGAACACCCGCTCAAGCTCGTCGGTCGGTATGCCCTTGCCCTCGTCTTCGATGCTGATGATGACCTTGCGCCGGTCCTCATAGGCGGCAATGCTGATCTCGGTGTTATCAGGCGAATAGGCAATGGCGTTTTCAAGGATATTGACGACGGCCTGTTCGAGAAGGCTGGGATCGATCGTGACCTTGGGCAGTTCGGCGGGAAAATCATAGGTGATGGAATGCTCCCCGATGCGCCGGCTCAGCCGGGCGGCGGCCGCCCGCAGCACCGCTTCCACATCGCTCGACTGCAGCCGCAAGGTCACCCCGCCCCCTTCCAGCCGCGTCATGTCGAGCAGGTTGCGGATGTAATGGTTGAGGCGCTCCGCCTCCTCGCGGATGGATTGCAGGAGGTCCTGGCGCGTAGCCGGCGGCAGCTTGTCACCCAGTTCGAGCAGCGTCGAGGACGACCCCAGCACAGTCGACAAGGGCGTGCGCAGATCGTGGCTGACCGAGTTCAGCAGCGCCGTGCGGAAGCGATCGGAGCGCCGCAGGGTCTCGGCCTCAACGGCATGCAGCGCGAACTCCGCCCGCTCAATGGCTACCCCTCCGCTATCCGCCAGTGCCGTCAGCAGTTTCTCCCGATCCGAGCCGGGCAGCATGGCAAGCGCCTCGATGCCGACCACCCCGGCGCGGTGGTTCACCCCCTGCAGGGGGCGAAACGTCCAATTGGTCTGTGGCAAGGTGCCGGTATTGTGCCCCGCGGGCTCGCCCCGCTCCCAGGTCCAGCGCGCGGCCGCCATGCCGCCCGCGCCCAGCTCCTGCCGGTCGGGCGCACCTGCCACCACCACCAGTTCCCCATCCTCGGGCAAGAGGACGATCGATCTTGCCCCGGTCACAGCCGCGGTTTGTTCGGCCAGCGCTTGGGCCGCATCCACGCGGGTTGGCGCGCGCGAAAAGGCGCGGGTCGCTACCAGCAAGGCCGTGACGTCGCTGGCGCGGCGTTGGGCTTCGCGCGCCCGGTCGCGTGAACGGCCGGCCAAGAGGCCGGTGGCAAGTGCCACAGCCATGAACACAAAGAGCGTCAGCAGATCGGTGGGCGAACCGATCGCAAAGCTATAGCGGGGGCTCAAGAACAGCAGATTGTAGATGGCGAAGGCAAATGCTGCCGCCACCAGCCCCGGCGCCAACCCGTGGATCACTGCGGCCGCCAGCACCGCGGCAAGAAAGATCATCCCCAGATCCGCGCGCTCGAAGCGCAGATCGAGCAGATAGGCGAGCCCCGTGGCAAAGCCGACATAAACCAGACCCACAAGGTGTGGCACCCAGCCTCGCTGCAGGCCGCGCCAGATCCAGCGGCGCCGGACCGCTGAGGCACCATCACCCGGTTCGGTGACGACATGGATCGACACCCCCCGCGCCGCCCGCAGCAATTCGGCCGCCAGCGACAGCCCGAAGATCTCGCGCAAGCGACTGTCGGGACCCTTGCCGATGACAATCTGGGTCACATTGTTCTGCGCGGCATAGCGCAGGGCGGCCGCAACCAGGTCCGAGCCATTGAGGACCACCGTGGTTGCGCCCAGCTGTTCGGCCAGCTTGAGCGCCTCGGTCAGCCGCGAGGTCCGGCCCGCCTCGCTATCCTCCTGGCGGCCACGGGCAATATGGGCCACGATCCAGGGCGCATCCTTCATCGTGTCGGACACATTGAGCTGGTCATCCACTGTCTGCGCGGCACGCCGCAGCGCCAGTTCGCGCAGGGCCGTCAGGTTCTCCGGCTTGAAGAAATTGTCAGCCGCCACCCGCGCCGTCTCGGGAACGTAGACTTTCCCGGCCGCCATGCGCTCGCGCAACTCGGCGGGCGTAATATCGACCACTTCGATATCATCGGCGCGCGACAGGGCGCTGTCGGGGATGGTTTCGCGCTGCCGCACCCCGGTGATCTTG
>JAQSXP010000397.1 GCA_029256605.1 Devosia sp.
GCCGTCAGCCGCTCCATCCAGCGCAGCTTGTAGGGGAATTTTTCGCTATCCACCGGATTGCCGTTGGGCAGGTAGATATTGCACACGCGAATGGCCCCTGAGGGCACCGAGAACACGCCCTCGATCAGCCGCGCCTGCTCGTCTTCGTCATCGCCCGGCAAGCCGCGAGTCACCTCATCAAAGCGCACCAGCGACAGGATCGCCACGCCATTCCAGCTTTTCTGCCCATGCGTTTCCACATGGTAGCCCAGCGCCTCGATTTCGGCGCGCGGGAACGCTTCATCGACGCTCTTGATCTCCTGCAGGCAGACAATGTCGGGCTTTTCCTGCTCAAGCCACTGCAGCAGCAGCCCCAGACGAGCCTTGATGCCATTGATGTTCCAGGTGGCGATGCGCATGCGATGGTCAACTCCTTGCGGGCGCGCGAAAGCTAGTCCGCAACGCCGCGCGCCGCAACCGCCCTCAGGTCGGCCAATAGATGGCGTCGCGGATATCGAGGGGAAAAATCCCGTCGCTGCCCTCGAGCCCCGTATTGGTCATGGCCACGACCGACAGCCCTGCTGCCGGATCGATGAACCAGCTATGCCCATAAATCCCGCCCCAGCGCATCGTGCCCACCGCACACGGGCTGTCGGCGGCGATCGGATCAACCAGATACGCGCCAAAATAGCCGAACTGCCAGCCCGGCCCGCTCGCCTGCTCCAGTTGCGGCGTCTGGTTGCCCAGGCCCGCCGCCGTCGTTTCGCCCTTGATCACGCCACCCCCGCCGGTGCGCAAGGCTTCGAGCAGCACCATGAAGTCGGGCGCCGTGCCCGCCATGCCGCTGCCCCCGGAATGGTAAGCTTTGGCATCAAAGATGCGCCCGGGCGAATAGGTCGTGAGTGTACCCGCAGGATTGGGCACGCTATGGGGATCGCCCATCAGCACCGGCGGCTCGCCATGCTCGGGATTGTCGGCATACGCGGCCGCCAGCCGCGGTTCTCCTTGGGGCAGCAGGAACACCGTGTCGCTCATGCCCAGCGGTCCGGTCACATAGCGCGCCACCACCTCCCCGAGGGTCGTGCCCGCCACCCGCGCCATGGCGGCACCCAGCAGGTCCGTGGATTGTCCATAGGCCCAGCCCGTACCGGGCGCAAAGGGCAGGGGCCCGCGCGCCAGCAATTCCATGTTCTCGTCCAGCGACAAGTGCCAGCGATTGCCGCCCACCGCCTGAAATTTCGGCTCGGCCAGATCGCTTTCCGTTGGCGCATATTCGCGCCCCAGCCCCGATGTGTGGGTCAGCAAATGCCGGATTGTGATTACCGCCTCCTCGCCATTGGCGAGCTTGGGCCGGAAATAAGGGAGATACCGGCTGACCGGTGCATCGAGTTCGAGCAGCCCGGCATCCACCAGCGCCAGCGCTGCCGTTGCGACAATCGGCTTGGTCAGGGACGACAGCCGAAACACGGTATCGAGCGCCATTGGCCGCTCTGTTTCGCGGTCGGCCAGCCCCAGTGCATTTTCGTAGATGACCTGCCCGCGCTGCTTGGCGATCACCACCGCGCCCACAATGCGGTTATCGCTGATGGCGCGCTGGATCGTGGCGTCGAGGCGTTCTGCTATTGGCACATCGATTCTCCCCTGAGGGAGAAACGATCACCGCGAAATCAAAGGAATCGCAAGTGCCTAAACGGCAAAGCTCGTCCCGCACCCGCAGGACGCCACGGCATTGGGATTGCGGATCTGGAACGACTGCCCGATCAGATCGTCGACAAAGTCGATCTCGGCGCCGCCCATGAATTCAAGGCTCATCGAATCGATCAGCACCACCGCATCGCCCTTTTGCAGCACGACGTCGTCGGCCGCGGGCTTCTCCTGCACGAGGTTATACTCGTACTGGAAACCCGAGCAGCCCCCGCCGGCTACCGAAATGCGCAACACCGTCCCGTCGGGCTCCTTGCTGAGGATGCGCGACACGCGCTTGGCGGCCCGATCGGTGAGCACAACTTCCGGAGCGAGGGCGATAGCTGACATTTGCGGTTCCATGCCGTTTTGAGGGGGACATAACGGTCGGGCTAAAATAGGAACCTTTGGGCCGATTGGAAAGAGCCCTGCGATCACCGATGAGCGACACTGCGCCTTATGCCTCCAAACCCGAACACTCCCTCGGTCGCCTTTACGGCACCGGGCCCAGTCCAACCCGTTCGGAATTCCAGCGCGACCGTGACCGCATCATCCATTCCACCGCCTTTCGCCGCCTGCAGCACAAGACGCAGGTGTTCCTCCATCATGAAGGCCGCCACTTCCGCAACCGGCTGACCCACACGCTCGAGGTCAGCCAGATGGCCCGTTCCATCGCCCGCGCCCTGGGGCTCGACGAAGATCTCGCCGACCTTGGGGTGGGTTCGACCACAACATCCAGGCCCTGCGCGTCGTCACTCGCCTCGAAAACCGCTATGCTGAGCATGACGGGCTCAATCTCACCTGGGAAACCCTTGAGGGCATCCTCAAGCACAACGGCCCCCTCATCAATGCCGATGGCACCCCCTTTGGCAAATATGCGCTTGAGGGCCTGCCCGCTGGCCTCGATGATCTGCCTGCCAGCGCCGATCTGCGCCTGTCCACCTTCGCCTCGCTCGAAGCCCAGGCGGCGGCCGTCGCTGACGACATTGCCTACAACGCCCACGACATCGACGACGCCCTGCGCGCGGGCCTGCTGACCCTCGATGCACTCGAACCCGTGCCTCTGGTTGGGGCAATGGTGGCCGAAGTGCGGGCCCGCTATCCCGAGGTCAGCCCCAAGCGTCAGGCCCATGAAGTGCAGCGCCGCCTCATCACCTCAAGCATCGAGGATGTCATTTCGGCCTCATCAGCCAATATTGCCGCGGCCGGCATCCAAACCGTCGAAGATGTCCGTCAGGCCGGCGCCACCCTCGTCAACTTCTCCGCCGGCTTGGCAACGCAGGTGCAGGGGCTCAAGCAGTTCCTCTTCGAGCAGGTTTATCGCCACCCCAGCGTCATGGCCCCGGTTCGCCAAAGCCAGGACGTCGTGGGGGCCCTCTTTGATCATTATCTCGCCACCCGCGACCTGCCGGGCCGCTGGGGTGCGCTGGCCGCCGCTGCCCGCACCGAGCCCGAGCTCGCGCGCGTCACCGCAGACTTCATCGCGGGGATGACTGACCCCTATGCCCTCGATGAATATGCCCGCCTGTTTGACGCTCGCCCGGATTTCCGTTAACCCGGCCCTATATTCCCTGTCAGGTTGAATCATGGACGTTTTCGCGCTCTTTGCCGCACGAGTGGCCGATGCTTTGGCATCGCTCTATCCCGATCTTGCCCCCGAGCTGCTGGCGCGCATCGTCGTGGAGCCGCCGCGCGATCCCGCCCATGGCGATCTCTCCACCAATGCCGCCATGATCGTGGCCAAGCCGATGGGCAAGAATCCCCGCGAAGTGGCCAATGCCATTGTCGAGCACTTCAAGGCCGATACCGACGTCAACTCGGTTGAAGTGGCCGGCCCGGGCTTCATCAATTTCCGCCTCGCCCCCGCCATCTGGTTCCAGGTGCTGCGCTCGGTCGCCGAGCTCGGCCCCGATTTCGGCCGCTCGACCCTGGGCAAGGGCGAAAAGGTCAACATCGAATATGTCTCGGCCAACCCCACCGGCCCCATGCATGTCGGCCACACCCGCGGCGCGGTCTTTGGCGATACGCTGGCCTCGCTCATGGCCTATTCGGGCTTTGAGGTGACGCGCGAATATTACATCAATGACGCCGGCAGCCAGATCAACACGCTCGCCAGCTCCACCCTGCTGCGCTATCGCGAGGCCCTGCTGCGCTATCGCGAGGCCTTGGGCGAAACCATCGAGATCCCCTCGGGCTTTTACCCCGGCGATTATCTGCTCCCCGTCGGCCAGGCACTTGCCGCGGAATTCGGCCCCAAACTGCTCGCTATGCCCGAGGCCGAAGCCCTCGCGATCGTCAAGGATCGCGTCCTTGTCGCCATGCTCGAGCTGATCCGGGCTGACCTGGCCAAGCTCAACATCCACCACGACGTGTTCTTTTCCGAAAAAACGCTGCACGGGCAGGGGGGCGATATCGACACCACCCTCGACTGGCTGCGCGAGCAGGGCATGGTCTATCAGGGCCGGCTCGAAGCGCCCAAGGGCAAGACCCCCGAGGATTGGGAAGACCGCGAGCAGACCCTGTTCCGCGCCACCGATTGGGGTGACGACGTCGATCGGGCCCTCGTCAAGTCGGATGGCAGCTACACCTATTTCGCCGCTGACATTGCCTATCACCGCAACAAATATCTGCGCGGCTTCAAGCACATGGTCAATGTGCTGGGCGCCGACCACTCCGGTTATGTCAAGCGCCTCCAGGCCGCCGTCAAGGCTGTGTCCGGCGGCGCCGCCGATATGGACGTCAAGATCTGCCAGCTCGTGCGGCTGATGAAGAACGGCGAGCCGTTCAAGATGAGCAAGCGCTCGGGCGATCTCGTCACCCTTGCCGACGTTGTGGAGGAAGTGGGCGCCGATGCCGTGCGCTTCATGCTCCTGTTCCGGCGCAACGACGCGGCAATGGATTTCGACTTCGCTCTGGTCAAGGAGCAGACCCGGGACAATCCGGTGTTCTACGTCCAGTACGCCCATGCCCGCACCTTCTCGGTATTCCGCACCGCCGCGCGCGACCTGCCGGGCACCGATGTGTCGCCCGCAGCCCTGGCCCTGGCCCAGCTCGATCGCCTCGATTCCCCGGCCGATCTCGAGCTGATCCGCGCCCTTGCCGCCTGGCCGCGCTCTGTTGCCGCAGCCGCGGTCGCACACGAGCCGCACCGCGTGGCTTTCTATCTGCACGAGCTCGCCGCGGCCTTCCACGGCTTCTGGGCCAAGGGCAATGAGGACCCGCGCTTACGCTTTGTTAATGCTGACGATCCAATGCTGTCATTGGCGCGGCTTGCGCTTGTTGATGCCGTTCGTCAGGTGCTTGGCAATGGCCTTGCCATCCTGGGCGTGTCGGCGCCCGAGGAGCTTTCATAATTCGGGCGTAATACTATGTTGTTTCGGCGCCAATAGCCGGCACCGGCTATTGCAGGAACCTAGAGGGCGCTGGTCCGATAACGACAGCGAAACCGCAGCCAATGGGTGCACAGTCCACATCCCCTGATGATCTGATCGCTGAACTCGCTCGGCTCATGGCTGAAGACGCCACGACGAACCAGCCCAGTCCTCCGCCCCCTCCGCTGGCGCCCGCGCCAGCCCCAGCGGCTGGCAGCGTACGCGTTCCCGGCGCCGAAGCGCCCGAGCCCCGTGAGCCAGCGCCCGCCGCTGTGCCGCCGCAGCCCTCCCGCTATGATTTTGGCCGCTTCACCCCGGCCCAGCCGCCGCGCACCGAGCCCGCGGCCGAGCCATTCCGCCTCGAGCCCAAGCCGCAGGCTGCGGCGCCTGCTGAGCCAGTCGAGCCGCCTCCCGCGCCTCCCGCCCAGCCGGCACTGGTCGAGCCGCCCGCTCGCCAGGACCCGAGTGCCTTTGATTTCGATTTCGGCTTTGGTGCGCCCCGGACTCCGGCCGAGCCGTATGCGCCCGCACCAAGTGCAGCGCCCGCAGTCGACCCCGAGGCGGCGCCAGCCCATGATTCCATCGGCGATCTGATCGCCGCCGAACTCTTTGGCGACACCCGCGCCGAGCCCAGCTTCGCCGATACGACTGCGGTTGCCTCTCCCGGCAGCGATGCGCGGGTGGATCCCGAGCCCCGGCACGAGCCGGCGCCGACCCCGTCGAGCACCCGCATCGAGCCGGCCATGGGCACGCAGCGGCCAACGCCATCGGCCCCCACCCAGACTTCGCCCGAATGGTCCGCGCCGCCTGTCAGCATGCCGCGCGCCCAAACGCCGCCGCCCCGCTCCAAGCCCAACCCAGCGCAGCTACGCCACCCCGACCTTGCCGCCGCAGCCCTCGACCGGCAAGCGCGTCGTCTCGGGTGCCGATGAGGCCATTCTCGCTGCAGCCGCCGCAACCGGCGCGGAAGTGGGTTGGGTCGATGATCCTGAGCCCGTCGAAGCCGCGCCCCGTGGCCGTCGCGCCAAACCCGAGCGTGCCCCCAAGCCCGAAAAGGCGCCCAAGCCGCCCCGCGCCCGCCGGGTCAAGGCCGAGCGCCCTGATCGTCCTGCTCGCTCCTTTGGCCTGAGCCGTGCCCTGGTTGGGCCCGGTGTTGCGCTGGTGCTGTTGCTGCTTGCCGGTGGCGGCCTTTATTGGGTGCTCGGCAATGGTGGCGACAGCGGCCCCGCGCCCTTGCTCACCGCCGACGCCACTCCGGTCAAGGAAGAGCCCCCGCCGGCCGATGAAGCGGCTGCCCCCCAGCAATCGGTGATCTTCAACGAGATCGATGGCGTCGTGCCTGGTGCCGAAGAGCAGTTGGTGTCGCGCGATCAGGCCGATGTCAACGAAGTCACCCAGGTGCCGCCTCCGGCGGCGCCCGCGCCTGACGGCGTGGTCAATCGCAAAGTTCGCACCGTGACCGTTCGTCCGGACGGCACCATTGTCAGCGGCGACAACAGCGTTGCCGGCAGTGCCATGCTGCCCGTTGATCGCCCCAATGTTCCCGAAGTCCCGGGTGCCAACCCCGCCGAACCGAGCCTTCTGGGCAGCCTTGGCGCGGATACCCCTTCAACCCTGGCACCGCCGGCTGGCGCTCCGAATGCGCCTGCTACGCCTGCTGCTCCTCCCGAGGCGCAAGCCCCGGCTGCGCCCCCGGTTACCCCGGTCGTGCCCGGCACCACGGTGCCCGCCGTTGATGCCGCCGGTGCGCCCATCCCGGGCAAGACCGCGCCGGTCCCGCTGAGCCGGCCCAATTTTGCCGGCCGTCCGCCGGCCGCAGCAGCGCCCGCTGCCGCGGCCCCCGCCACCACCGACCTGACGCCGCTGGCACCGACCTCTCCGGTCAACGCGCTGGTCGATCCCGCGACCGCGCCGCAGGCTTCGGCCACCCCGCCCTCCCGCCAGGTAATCGAGGCCAGCGCGGCCACGCCCCTCAGCAATGCGCCGGCCTATGTTCAGTTGTCCTCTCAGCGCACTGAAGAAGCCGCCCGTCAAAGCGCGCTGACGATCGCCAATCAGTTCGGCCCCCTGTTCAAGGGCGCCAATCTTGAAGTTCAGCGCGTCGATGACCTTGACCGGCTGAGGCGCCAGCTTGCGCGCCCGGCCACCAGCAGAACCCCTTATGACCCGCAGCATTGCCACCGATTGGCTTGAGCCACCGCCCGACCAGACCGGGGTGCTGCATGTCGATCTCGACGGCTATGAGGGCCCGCTCGATCTGCTGCTCGATCTCGCGCGTCGCCAGAAGGTGGATCTGGCCGCCATTTCCGTGCTGCAGCTGGCCGATCAATATCTCGCCTTTGTCGAAGAACAGCGCGAACAGCGCATCGAACTCGCTGCCGATTACCTCGTCATGGCCGCCTGGCTGGCCTATCTCAAAAGCCGCCTGATGCTCCCAGCCGCCCCTGCCGACGAAGCGCCGAGCGGGCAGGAGATGGCCCGCCGGCTGCAATGGCGGCTGCGGCGGCTCGAAGCGATGCGCAATGCCGCCACCCGCCTGCGCCAG
>JAQSXP010000398.1 GCA_029256605.1 Devosia sp.
CGTTGCCGCGTCCCCCGCATGGCCGCCGCAGGCGATTGAGGCGCTCGAGACAATGTTGAGGAGGGCGTCGTCGCTGCCCATGCCTTCGCCGAGATCGGCATTGAGGTCGATCGAGATCACACCGTTTCTCCCCGCACCAAACGATGGGCATGTTCGACACTGACCGGCTGGAAAGCAATGGCCGTGCCTGGTCGCTGCTGGGCAAACCGGTCAAGATCGGCCGAGATGATCGTGGCGATCCGCGGATAGCCGCCCGTGGGCTGATGGTCGCGCATCAGCACGATGGGCGTGCCATCCCCCAGGATCTGGATATCGCCGGGCACGATCGCGTCCGACACCAGCGACAGCGCACCGGCTCCCGCGAAAGCCCCCGCGGTATCGCGTAGGCGCACGCCCATCCGGTCCATCTGCGCGGTGACGTCGAATCGGCCCGCGACAAAGGCCTGCCTGGCCTGCGGCGAAAACAGATCGGCATGAATGCCCCAGATGACGCGGAAGCTATTGTCTGCCGGCACTGGCGCTGGCGGGTGCCGCCGCGGCTGGCCCGTGGCGCTGTTCCCCAGCACCAGCCGGTCCCCCGCCTGCAGCGCCTGCCCGGCAAGGCCGCCGAGCTGGGCCCGGCTGCTGGTGGCAAGGCTGCCCAGCACGGCTGGCACCTCCAGGTCGCGATCAAAGCGTAGATAGCCGTAATTGCCGGCGGGTCCCGGGGTGATCCCCAGCCGGTCGCCAGTCTCGAGCTGCGCTGCGCCCGGCCAGTTCACCGGCTCGCCATTGTGGCGCGCCGTGAACGCACCGCCGGCCCAGCCGATCCGGCAGGCGCCGCCAGTGACCGCCAGTTCAAGGCCGGCGGTGGTGAACTCGATGCCGCCCCTGGCGTCGACGCCCACCAGTTCCGCCGCATGGGCGAAACCGGCCGCATCCATGGGTCCTGACGCACTGATGCCGCTGGCAAGGAGCCCGTGGCGGCCCTCATCCTGGATCGTGGTGAGCGGCCCTGCCCGCACAATGGTAATTGCCGCGCTCACGCTTGCGACTCGAACTGAACTGCGTCACCCGCTGCCAGCCGCGTTGGGGCGGCCGCATCCGGATCGAAGTATCACATGCCAACCGGTCGGGATTTCAGTGGCGGCAATGGCGGTCTGCCCCGCCGCGAACAGCACGCTCCCGGGTGGCACCGCCCGCCGCACCGTGGTTCGCCGCGGCAGCACTAGTTCGGGGGGATGAAAGCCGCAATACACAAACCCCGGTGCAAACCCCGTCGCGAGCACGCGCAGCGGCGCCCGATTATGCGCTTGCACGAACTCCGCAGCAGTCAGGCCGAGCAGCCCGGCGACCTCGTCGAGATCCGGGCCTTCAGCGCCACCAAATCGCGTTTCGATCCGGTGCTGCGTGCCTGAGGTCCCGGCGCTATCCAGCCGCGCCAGCCGCAACCGCAACTCGCCGGCGAGCTGCGCCGGGTCCGTTCGCAGCGGATCGTAGCGCACCAGCACCGAAACCAGATTGGGCACGATTTCCACCACGCCCGGCACGCGATCACCCCCCAGCGCCTGCGCCAGCGCCACCGCGGCGCTGTTCGCCTCCGGCGTGAGGGCGGTGGCAAAGCGCACCAGCAAGGCCGCATCGCCCAGCGGCATTATGGTGGGCTTGGGCAATGGCAGGCCCGCGTCGTTCATAGCGCAGATGGTCCCTGGTTGGCGTCGGTCCCGCCTTAGCAGAACCCGATGCCAACCGCCATGCGAGCGCGTCGTGGCGCGAAATCAGCGATAAGGGCTGGAAGTGAGGAAGCTAATTGGGATCGCGGCCCTCCTGTTCGACAACTGCATCAAAGAGCTGGCGGGCTTGTCCCGCCCCGATGGCCTCGATGGCCACGGCCGCGATGGCGGCAAACAGCTCGGCAATTTCCTGGGGGTCGGTGATTTCCGCGTCGTCGTCCTCTGCGTCGGCGTTTATTAGAGTGAACATACGCGCCTCCAAAGTAGCCAATGGGGCGAGTGTGCTTCGATTCATGTTACAGAATAAATAATGCAAATCTGCCGAACGGGTGCATAGGCCGGTTGCCAGCAAGGTCAGCCAGACTTACTCTTCGCCCGCATCGAGCTTGTCGAGATAGGCCTCGATATCGGCCAGGGTCGCGGTGAACGGCAGCGGGTCATGCCCGTAGACCACGGTGAAGCTCTCGTCATCGCGCAACGCATGGCCGCCCTTGCCCATCTTGGCCGTGAGCTTTTCGGCCGTCAGGATGGTCAGCCCGTGCCGTCCGGCTACCCGCCGCAGCCGGCGCATGATCGATGCATCAAAGTCGCGTCTGCTCACGTGATCCTCGGCGTAGTTGGTTCGCGCCGTCCTACTACCGCAGGCCGGGCCGGGGCAAGCCGAGACTTGCTGCCAGCGATGTGTCCCCTCATCCCTGCGGCCCAAGCCCAAGGCTCGAACCCTCAGTACTATCCCGCAGCTGCAATTGTTTAGCGGCCGGTCCTTACGTATTTGGCGATGCTTGTTGCCCCTTAAGGTTCCATTTACCCAATCCCCCAGGCGCCAGCGGCAGCTGATCGCGGCACATCATCTTGGGGATGGGATCCACCTTGTTGCGAGACACCGTCCTCGTTGTTGTTCCCACGCTGAACGAAGCTCGCCATATCGGCGATGTGCTTGCTGGGCTGCTTGCCGACCCACTTGCCGCAAGCATGACCATCGTGGTCGCCGATGGCGGCAGCACCGACGCAACCGAAACCATCGTCCGCCAGATCGCGCCAATCGCGCCGCAAGTGCAGCTGATCCACAATGCACGCCGGCTGCAAAGCGCAGGCGTCAATCTCGCGGCGCAGATGTTCGGACGCGATCACCGCTATCTCGTGCGCATCGATGCCCATGCCGCCTATCCACGCGATTATGTCAGCCGGCTAGTCGCCATCCAGCAGGAGACCGGGGCCAACTCCGTGGTGGTCAGCATGGAGGCCGTCGGGCAAGCCCCACTCCAGAGCGCAATCGCGCAGGCACAGAACTCGGTTTACGGCACTGGCGGTTCCGCCCATCGCAGCGTCTCGGCTGGCAAATGGGCGGAACACGGCCACCACGCGCTTTTCCTGATGGCCGATTTCCTCGCTCTCGGCGGCTATAACGAAACGCTCAGCCACAACGAAGATGCCGAACTCGACCTGCGCCTCACCAGCGGCGGCGGGCGGGTCTACCTGGCACCGATCTCCATCCAGTATTTTCCCCGTGACAGTTTCGAGCGGCTGTGGCGGCAATATTTCAACTTCGGCCGCGGCCGAGCGCGCACGGCCCTGATGCATCGCCAGCCGCCCAATCTGCGGCGCTGGCTGGTGATCCTGCTGCTGCCCGCG
>JAQSXP010000399.1 GCA_029256605.1 Devosia sp.
CAACCCCAGCCCCGCGCCCTCGACGGCGCCACAAGCCAGCGCATAAATATTCTTGAGCGCGCCCGCCACCTCGACCCCGATCCGGTCATCGGCCGCATAGGGGCGAAAGTGCGGGCCGGCCAGCGCTGCGGCCAGCGCCGAACTGTCCCCCGCATCATCCCCCGCCAGCGTCACCGCGGTCGGGCGCCCCGCCGCCACATCGGCGGCAAAACTCGGGCCGGAGAGCACGAAGGGCACCGCCTCGGGCGCCACCTCCAGCAAAACCTCGCTTTGCCGCTGCAGGCTCCCCGCTTCCAGCCCTTTTGCACTCAGCACCACCGGCTTGCCCGCGAGCAGCGCGGGATCGAGCCCGCGCAAGGCCGCGCGGGTCGCCTGCGCGGGCACCGCCATGATCACAAAGTCCGCCGGTTCGGCGGTCATGACTGCCCGCAATCCGGGCAGCAGCACCTGCTCGCCCAGGTAACGCCCATTGGTGTGGGCGCTGTTGATTTCCTCGGCCTGCGCCGCGTCCCGCACGAGGAGCGTCACGCCACGCCCGGCCATGCCAGCGGCCTGCGCCAGGGCCGTGCCCCAAGCACCACCCCCGACCACCAGGGCCGTTTCAAGCCGCATCGGGCGTCACCTTCATGTCGGGCAGATCCAGCGGCCAGCGCGGCCGCGCCACCGCATCGAGCCCGTCGCGCACACCCAACGCAAACCGCTCTGCCCCCGCCCAGGCCACCGCGTCCAGCGCCGCGGCAATGCTGCGATTGGCCGCCACGCCCCCCGCCACCACCAGCACCGGTGGCGCCCCCGGCAACTCGGCCGCGAACCGCTCCAGCGCCTGTCCCGCCCGCACTGCGACCACCTCGGCCACCGCGGCCTGAAAGCTCGCGGCGATGTCGGCCACATCCTGGTCGCTCAGCGGCGCCAGCGCTTCGGCCTGCAGCCGCACCGCCGTTTTAAGCCCGGAAAAGGAAAAATCGAGCCGCGCTTCGCGCAGCAGCGGCCGAGGGAAGCGGAACCGCTTGGGATCGCCCGCGAGAGCAGTCTTTTCCACCGCCGGGCCGCCGGGATGACCAAGGCTGAGCAGCTTGGCCACCTTGTCGAAGGCCTCCCCTAGCGCATCGTCGATGGTGGTGCCCCAGCGTTCGTAATCCCCGACGCCGCGCACCAGCACGAACTGGCTGTGCCCGCCGGACACGAGCAGCATCAGATAAGGAAACTGCACCCCATTGGTCAGCCGCGCCGTCAGGGCATGGGCTTCGAGGTGATTGACCGCCAAAAACGGCTTGCCCAGCGCGGCGGCCAGCGCCTTGCCGGTGGTCAGCCCCACCAGCACGCCCCCGATCAGGCCCGGCCCGGCCGTGGCGGCAATGCCATCCACATCCGGCAGCGCAATTCCGGCCTCCCGGCAGGCCTGCGCAATGATGTGGTCGAGATAGGTCACATGCGCCCGCGCCGCCAGTTCGGGCACCACCCCGCCAAAGGCTGCATGTTCATCCAGTTGCGAGCGCACGACATTGGAACGAATGACGCCCCTGCCGGATTGCTCGCGCACAACCACGGCTGCGGCGGTTTCGTCGCAGCTGGTCTCTATGCCCAATATGGTCGCTTGCGCTTGCCCGGTCACGTTGAACTGGTCTACTCCCTCGGGAGCTTCTGCCTACTATAGGACGCCAAGAAATTGCAATCGTCCCAGTTCTTCCTCCGGATCGGTACCCGCGGCTCCCCGCTGGCGCTCACGCAGGCGCGTCTGGTGCGCAGCCGGCTGTGCGCGCTGCACCATATCCCCGAGGAGGAGATCGCCATCGAGGTCATCTCCACCGCCGGTGACCGCACCCAGGCCACCAATCGCAGCCTGCTCGACATCGGTGGCAAGGGGCTCTTCACCAAGGAGATCGACGACGCCATGCTCGATGGCCGCGTCGATATCGGCGTGCATTCCTCCAAGGATGTGGCGACGCGCCTGCCCCCGGGCATCCGCATCGCCGCCTTCCTTGAGCGCGAAGATGTGCGCGACGCCTTCATCTCGGTTCATTATGCCGGCATCGATGCCCTGCCCGAAGGCGCCAAGTTTGGCACCTCGTCCATTCGCCGCGCCGCCCAGGTGCTGCGCCAGCGCCCAGATCTCGACATCGTCCCTTTCCGCGGCAATGTCGGCACCCGGCTCGAAAAGCTCACCAATGGCATCGCCGACGCCACCATGCTCGCCATGGCCGGGCTCAACCGGCTCGGTGAAACCGGCCGCGCCACCGCGCTGCTCGACCCCGATATCTATATGCCCGCTCCCGCCCAGGGCGCCATCGGCGTAGCCGTGCGCAGCGACGATGCGCGTGCGGCCGAGCTCGTTGCCCCGCTCGATCACGTCACCACCCACCGGGCGGTCGAGGCCGAACGCGCCATGCTCGCCGTGCTCGACGGCTCCTGCCGCACGCCGGTGGGCGCTCGCACGCTCTGGGATGGCGCGACGCTCACCCTCAAAGGCCAGATCCTCAGCCTTGATGGCGCCATGGCCTTTGACAGCGCCGCCACCGGCACCGATACGGCCGAGCTTGGCCGCCAGGTGGGCGAAGACCTCGTTGCCCAGGCCGGCACCGAATGGCTCGCGCAATGGGCCCGCTCATGACCACCATGCTCGTCACCCGCCCCGAGCCCGATGCGCAATCCACCCTGCTGCGGCTCGACGCCCTGGGGATCGACGCCATTGCCGCCCCGCTGATGACGCGCCAATCGCTTGATGCCAACCTGCCCCCGCCCGATGGCTTTGCCGCCATGACGGTCACCTCGGCCAATGCCCTGCGGGCGCTGTCCGATCGGGGCGTGCTGGATCGCTATCTGCACCTGCCTGTCTTTGCCGTGGGCGATCACACCGCCTGGGAAGCGCGCCAGCTGGGCTTTGCCAATGTGGTCAGCGCCGATGGCACCGCCACGCAAGGCGCTGGCGCCGCTCGGCATCATGGTCGTCACCACCCGGGTGTATGACATGGTGGCCGTCGACAGCCTGCCCGAGCCGGTGCTCGCCCGCCTTGCCGATGGCAGCATCAATGCGGCGCTCGTTTATTCGCGCCGCACCGGCGAAATCCTCACCCAATTGCTCGATGGGCGGCTCGAGCAGACCAGGCGCAGCGCCCTTGCCATGCTGTGCCTGGCCGAGAATGTCGCCGAGCCGCTGATCGCCGCCCATTTCAACCGCATCCACCTGGCCGACCACCCCAGTGAAGAAGCCATGATGGCCTTGGCCCTGGCTTTCACCCGCGAGCAAACTGCGCCATGATCGGACAACCACAGGGAGCCTGCTGATGGCCGACGACACCGACCCCAAGACCGGCACGACCCCGCCAGCCGATCCCGGGACCAAGGACAGCAAGCCCGCTGAAACGCGGACCGGCCCCGTCAAGCCGCCCGTGCTCGACCTCAAGGCCCGGCC
>JAQSXP010000022.1 GCA_029256605.1 Devosia sp.
TGGGCTGACACCCATGGACCCTTGCGCGTCAGCCAACGCGTCGCTCCTGACCAGACTTGCCCGGGGCGGCGGCCCCGGGGCTTTTCAGCCAGTCGGCCCGGTGAACTGCAGGATTGTTGCCGCAAGCGCCTCGGGCGCCTCCATGGCGATGTAGTGACCGGTGCCCGGAATGGTGCGTGCCATCAGACGGCCGGGGGCGGCAGCGGCAAAAGAAGCGGCGGTGAAGTTCGAGCCGTCCTGATCGATCGCGAGGACCGGCATCGGCAAGGGGTGAGCCGTTACCAGCTGGCGGTAGTCCTCGGCCTCGCGCAAATTGCTGGCATAGATGGCCTGCGCCCCGTTCCAGCCGCCAGGCCGGGCATAGCCGCGCACGAATTCGGCGACGTCGGTGTCCCCGATCACGCTCGAGGCTACTGCGGGTGGCGTGAAGATGAACTCTTTCAAGAGCACGGTTTCCCGGCCCTTCAACAAGCGTTCGGCGTCCCGGCCCTTCAACAAGCGTTCGGCGAGTGGCGGCGAGACGAAACGCGGCTGGGCCGGAAAAATCCTGCGCCAAGAGGTGCACCGGCCCGACATCCAGATGCCCAATCAATGCGTGCAGGTCCTCGGCAATGGTGGAGCTACCATCGCCAATCCGGGCAGGGTCGGAGGCACCAAAGCCGCGAAGATCGAGGGCAAACACCCCGTGCGAACGGGCCAGGATCGGGATGAGCTTGTGGAAGGCCCACCAGGTTTCGGGCCAGCCATGCACCAGCATAATGGGCGAGCCGGTGCTACCAGCCGACACATAATGCAGCCTCGTGCCATTGACCGGGGCGAAATGGTGGGTGACTTCAGCTAAAGTTGCGTTCACGTCTCGCCTCATAAAGACAACCTAGTTGTCTATCAACATAGAACATGCTGACGCATTGTCAATCAGGATAGACATCTTGGTTGTCTTTGCTGCGGTTCACAGGAAGCCAGCTTGCTTATGACCAGAAAAGGCGCCAACCTCGCTCTGCTCCTGCTCGGTGGCTTTCGGCAATTGGCCGATGCTGCCACTGCGGAACTGAGCCGCCGCGGTTATCCAGAACTGCGGCCGACCCAGGAATTTGCACTGCGCGCCATCGCCGCCGGGGCGACCAGTGCATCCGAGTTGGGACGTCGGATGTCGATCTCCAAACAAGCCGCCGCCAAGGTCATCGCGCTGCTTGAAGCGCGCGGCTACCTGGCGCGCCTCGATGACGAGGCCGATTCACGGCGCAAATTGCTGGTCGTTACGCCCTTGGGCCACCAAGCCATGCAGGCGGGCGAAGCGATCTTTGATGAGTTGCGCTCGGTCTGGGCGCAGAACATCGGCGCCGAGGCATTGGACCAGTTGGAGCGCAACCTTGCCTTGCTGGTGGGAGATGCAGGTGTCGATGAGGATGCGGCGGACTGGTCGGGATTAGACGTCCAGTAAGCCGCGGCCATGGATTGGATCGCGGTTTGGCGTCTCAGCCCTTGAAGGCGCGAAAATTGGCGCGCAGGAACTCCGCCGCTGATGTGGGTTTACGGCCAAGGAACCGTTCCAGGTCGCCGGTCTGGCCGCCCCATTCGCCGGCATTGACGCCTTGCACCCACCCCAAGGCAAAGCGGGCGGCGGGCTCGGGCAGGCCGCTCGTCATGAGGTGGTCGAGGAAATCCTGGTCCGAGGCGGCAATAAACGGCACCGGCTTGCCGCTGCTCTCGGAAAGGATCTGCGCGATATCGGCAAAGGACACGGCTGGCTCGCCATAAAGCGCATAGCTTTTGTTCTCATGCCCGGCCTGGCTCAGCACCACGGCATGGGCTTCAGCCAGCTCGTCCTGAGCTGCAAAGCCGGCCTTGCCCGCGCCAGCCGGTGCGCGGACACCTGTCCCCAGGGCATTGGGGCCGAGATAAAACGGTAAGCTCTCAAGAAATGGGGGATGCCCGAGAAACGTATAGTGCAGGCCCGAGGCTTGCAGCTTGTCCTCGACAAAGCGGTCTTCCTCCGTCACCTGGGGCAAGGTAAAGGCGGAGCCCCGCTCATGGATGACGGGCATGTAGTGGATATGCCCCACGCCCGACTGCCGCGCGGCATGGATGATATTCTGGTGCTGGGTGTTGCGGTCGGTGAAAGCTGGGGCGGAGACCAGCATGAGCTTTTCGACGCCCGCCAGTGCCCGAAGCAGGCTGTCACGGTCGAGATAATTACCCCCACGGATCTCGATCCCCTGGGCGGCAAGAGCGGCCGCTTTGCCGGGATCGCGCGCCATCCCGACGAGGTCGCTGGCCGGAACGCGCTTGAGCAGGTGTTGCAGGGTCATCCGGCCGATATTGCCGGTCGCGCCGGTGACGAGGATTTTGGTCATCCCGTTTCCTTTGGTGTTGAAGCTGTTCGCCGATCTCGTTAGGACGCAACACACCGGCACACCAGTACCGACTAATTGGTAAGTGTAAGAAGCGGGGAGACGAGGATGAGCGGGACCGATTTCCAATGCGGCCTAGAAGCAGTGCTGGCCCTTCTTGGGGGCAAGTGGAAGCCGCTGATCCTTTATCACCTCGCGGGCGGGGCAAAACGCACCGGGCAATTGCGCCGGCTGGTCACCAATGTCAGCGAAAAGATGCTGATCCAGCATCTCAAGGAACTGGTGGAGGACGGCATCATTTGCCGCATCGATTACCAGACGGTGCCGCCCCATGTGGAATATGAGCTGACCGATTTCGGCCAAAGCCTGGCCCAACTTCTTGCCCCGCTCTGCGCCTGGGGCACCCAGCACACGGCGGAAGTGGCAAGCATTGTGCAAAGGCGGGACCACCCCGCGGAGGTCGCTTAGCCGTCGGCTGCTCGACGGACCTTCCAGACCAAGTTTGGCCCGATTGTGGGCCGACTGCTTAGGGGCCGGGAGGGATGGCGATGAGCAATGGTTGGGAAGAGTCCGCGGGAGCGTGGATCGAGACCTTGGGTGACGTGGGCGATCCGGCACGGCAATTCGTGCTTGATCCCGCGATGCTCGAGCGGGTGGATTTATGCGCCGGCCCCGGCAGGTCCTTGGATGTGGGGTGCGGCGAAGGACGCTTCTGCCGCCTGCTGCAAGCCAGAGGATGGCAGACAAGCGGGATCGATCCAGCACCCTCGCTCATCGATCGGGCACAACGCCTGCAGCCGGACGGCGTCTTCAGGGTAGCAGGGGCTGAGCAACTGCCCTTCCACGCTGGTGAGTTCGAGCTGGTCGTCTCCTATATGAGCCTGCTCGACATCCCCGATGTGAAGGCGGCGATTGCGGAAATGGCGCGGGTGCTGCGGCCCGGCGGTCACCTCCTGATCGCCAACATGACCAGCTTTGCCACCGCCGCAAATCCAGACCCGTGGAAGCGGCTCGCCGATGGTACACAAGGCTGGATGCTGGATAACTACATGGATGAGCGTTCCTATTGGATCGGCTGGGGCAATTTGCGGGTGATGAACTGGCACCGGCCGCTAAGCACCTATATGACCCTGCTGCTGGCTGCCGGGCTGCACCTGCGCCATTTCGATGAGCCCTTGCCGCGTGGCGGTAGCCCCGATGTGCTGGAGCGATCGGGCCTCGGTTCATCACGCCGGGTACCCGGCTTTCTCATCATGGACTGGCAGAAGCCAACAAGCAGTGCTGGCAAAGACCGGCCCTAACGGCGGGCCGTAGTGCCGGATGACAAGTACGAGGGTGCCCAAGCTTGGGCACCCTCGCTCTGCTCAGCGGCTGCCTCGCTCAACTACGGTGCAGAGGAGGCCCCGGGGGAGGTCGCACGGACCGCTGAGTGACTGGTGGGGACGCTAGGTCCCGAAGGAATCAGGCCAGAACGGGCGCTTGCTGCTCCCCCTCCGGCCGGTCGAGGAAAATGGTTTCGAGCAAGGCCAGCAGCAGGATGCCGCCGATCATTGCGCCCGAGGTCAGCACCACGCGTTGCAACACCACTTCGAGGGCATCGCGGCCGCCCGAGGTCGCCGACAGCGCCATGACGAGGGCCGTCGAGCAGATATACTGGTAGCGCAAGGGCCGACCGCGGCCCGTCGTCATCTTGTCGATCAGGAAATAGGTCACGGCGGTTAGCGCCAGGATCAGCACGATGGGCTGCGGCACAAGGCTATAGATGCACAGCACCGCGGCTGCGATCCCGCCGCCGATCAGCGTGCCGCCGCCCCGGTCGACTACCTGGTTCATGCGCTTGTCATGGCTCGGCTCCGCGCAGATAAAGATCAGCATGATCGGCACGATCAAGAGGTTCATGTCTCCCGACGCAAAGATCAGCAGCATTACCGGAATGTAAACCGCCACCCGGATCATCAGCGCGGCCAGCGGCCGGTCGGTGACCAATGGCTCGACAAGCTCGACATGCACCCGAGAGGTTTGGGGCGGAAACAGCATGTTGAGGAGGATCATCGCCACGCCGATGCCTAGGCCGCCGAGCGCCATGGCGTCGCGCATTGCCGCCAATGCATAATCGCTATAAAGGGCCATCATTGCCATGAGCAGCGGAAATACCGTCAGCATCATGCCCCCACGCGAGCCGCGGAACAGCATGAGCGCGAGCCCACCCACCATCAGCAGCCCATTGATCAGCGCAAACAGCAGCGGGGTGTTGACCGTGGCGGCGGCCAGCCAGCTGAATATGATGGCAATGACCGGCAGCACCAGGGGGCCGGCAAAGGTGCGGGCATTGAGTGCGCCGCGCTGACCCGAAGCCATGCTCATCGCGATGACCACGGGCAGCATTGGGATGGTGATGCCCAATGGCTCGGCCAGGATAAGGCAGATCGCCACGACCAGGGCCGTGCGCAGGGCGAGATACGGATCCTCGTTGGGGTCGACGCGTGTCAGCTCTTCCATGGGCCTGGCCTTAGTTGAAGCCGGCCACGAAGCCGCTCACGGTCAGCAGCGACTGGGCGATGGCGGGGATGATCCCTTCCTCCGGAATGATCAGCACCGAAGCTTCCGAGCCCAGCCGAACATTGGCGGGCAGCGCCGCCATGTCCGCGATCTCGATCCGAACCGGGATCTTGCGGGCAGGGGGGAACCAGCGCGAGTCGTTCGAGGATTGCGACAGGCCATTGACGCTGGTGCGTCCGCTGCTGATGCCCCAGGCAATGCTCTCGACCTTTGCCTCGAAGCGCCTGCCGGGCGCCGCCTCAAAGGTCAGGATCGCCCGGTCGCCCGGCTCGACATTGATCAGCTGGTTTTCCCGGAAATCGGCGATCACAGCCTGGGTCGCCGGGTTGATGAAGGTCAGCGCCGGGTTGCCGGCATTCACGAACTGACCCTGGGTGAGCGACAGATTGCTGACATAGCCGTCGGCGGGCGCGACCACCTGGGTGTTGGCCAGCGCAAACTCGGCTTTTTCCAGCGCCGATTGGGCGGCGCGCACATTGGGATTGTCGCTGTCGCTGGCGCCGGCGGCCACCGTCAGGCGCTCCACTTCGGCCCGGGCAGCGTCGACATTGAGCTGCGCCGAGCGCTGGCTTGCTTCAGCCTGGCTCAGCTTGGCGCTAGCCAGCAGCCCCTTGGCCGCCAGCTGTTTGGCGCGATCAAGATCATCATTGGCCGTGTTGAGCGCCACCTCTGCCTGACTCAGCTTGGCTGAGGCGGCGGGAATGGCGGCAAAGCCCGAACCGACGCTGTTGAGCACCTGCGCCAGCTGGGCACGGGCTTGTTCCACATCCATCCGGTAGGTGGACGCGTCGATCTCGAACAGCGCCTGACCGGCCGTGACCTCGGCATTGTCCTGGATCAGCACTTTTGTCACGGGTCCGGGCACCCGCGCCGAGATTTGCGTGACGTCGGCGATGATCGAGGCGCCCCCGGCATAAGGGGCGTGATGGTCCGACAGCGGATACCAGGCGATGCACGAGCCAAGGCCAACCAGCAACACCAGCCCGAAAGCCTTAGCTTTCTTGCGCTTGCCGTTAGGCTTAGCCTGCTCCTGCGTCCCTGCGGGCGCCTCAAGAGGCTCGGTAGCCGCTTCCTGCGCGGCAATAGGATTGGCAGCCGGGGCAAGAGCCTGGCCTAGTGGGGCCGGATTGGCAGCGTCGTTGCGCTCTGTTTCACTCTTGCGGGCGAATGCTGTTACCTGTGCCATAGTGCGATCCGATGCGTTCATAGCAGGCGGATATAAGGGAGCGAATGTTACTTTGCAACAAAGATACTTTGCTGCATAGGTAATTTGTTGGTGATGGCGATGAGCATGGATATGCAGCCGGGAATCGAAGACCTGATACGCGAACTTTCCTCTGAACTGGGGCAGGTTTACCGCTGGATCGCCGAGGAAGTGGGGCTCAACCATACCGACCTGATGGGGCTCTATTACATCAATCGGCGTGAGGGCTCCGCCACGCCCAAATCTCTGGCCGAACATCTGGGCCTGACCACAGGCGCCACTGCGATCCTGATCAACCGGTTGGAAAAGCGCGGTTATGTCGTGCGCACGCCGCACCCTACAGACCGGCGCGGGGTGCTGCTCTCGATGGGGCAAGCAGCGCAGGAACATGAATTCGCCGAATTGGGCAAACGGCTCAAGCAGCTCAATGCGGAAGTGATTGCCGACCTCTCACCCGAGGAAAGCGCCATCATCCGCGCCTTTCTCACCAGCATTGTGACCAACACGCGCGAAACGCTGCAGCACCTGCGCACCGCCCCCGGGTCAGGATCGGCTCCCTCGAAATAGGGCGATCGTCACTGAGGCCGGGTAACGCAGATGGCGAAGCGGTCTTGGGTTAGGCGTTCGAGGGCGCGCCAGAACGGCATTTTGCGGGCTTGGGGCCAGTGAATGGCGATGAGCTGGCGGTCGATGACCGGATCGACAAAGCCGACTTTGAGTAGTTCGGCGACCACCGTTTCGGCGGGCATTTCGCCGGAGAAGTGGACCTGTTCCCGGATGCGCTGCAGCCGCTCGGCCATGCCCGGGGCGAGGTTGCCGTGGCCGGGCTTGCCGCCAAAGCGCAGCCGAAGTTGGGTCACCCAGCTCTTGCGGCCCATATTGCCATCGACGATCAACAGCTTGCCGCCCGGCTTGAGCAGCTCGAACCACTCCTCGAAGGCGGCCGGCGCATCGACCAGCGTCCAGACCAGGTGGCGATTGGTGATGACATCGTAGCTGGCGCGCGGCTCCTGCGTATTTTCCGCGTCGCGCATGATGAAGCGAATATTGGAGCCGCGCTGGAGCGACTTGGCGCGCGCCTGGGCCAGCATGGCTTCGGACCAATCAGCACCGGTCACCGCAAAGCCCATGTCGTGCAGCAGGTGGGAAATAACGCCAGTGCCGCTCGCCAGATCGAGCGCCTTTCTTCCCGCGCCATCGCCCAGATGCTTGCGGATCAGCTGGTGCCAGCCGCGGCGCTCGGCTTCCGAGAAGATTTCATGCCCGACGCTCTGGTCGAAGGTCGCTGCGCGTTCGGACCAGAATTCCCGAATTTCATCGCGGATAGAATAGTTTGCGCCGAAGCCAATCATGTTTCTGCCTAACACCTTATAATTGCTCTAAAAGATAATTCTTGATCTTGGAGTTCATCTTTAATAGCTGACTCTGCGTATCAAGTTTTCCGAGAGACAGCAAAATGAAAATGTCGCGTCTGATGCTCGTGCCGGCGCTGGCCGTGTTGACGTCGTTCTCTCTGCCTGCGTGGGCCCAGGCGTTCACGATTACTGATGTCGCCGGGCGCGAAGTCGCCTTTGATGCACCCGTCGAGCGGGTCATCCTGGGCGAAGGGCGCATGCTCTATTCGCTGGCCACGATCGAAACCGAGAACCCCTTCGCCAAGGTCGTGGGTTGGCGCAATGATCTGTGGACCACAGACCAGAAGTCCTTCGATGCCTATGCGGCCAAGTTCCCGGAGGCCAAGGACCTGCCATTCCTGGGTAATCTGACCGATGGCACGCTGCAGACCGAAACCGTGGTGACGCTGGATCCAGACGTCCTGATCCTGCCGATCGGCAACAAGACCGCAGCCGACGAGGTCAAGCTTGAGGAGATGCTCGAGGGCATCGGGGTCAAGATCGTTTATGTCGACTTCCGCGAGCACATCATCGACAACACCGTGCCCAGCCTGCACATCCTTGGGCAGCTGTTTGGCAAGGAAGAGCGTGCCCAGGAAGTCGCCGATTTCTGGCAGACCGAAATGGACAAGATTGCGGCCGTGCTGGCGGCGAACAATCCCGAGCGGCCCGACGTTTTCATGTATCGCGCTGCCGGTTTGGTTGAATGCTGCGGCACCTTTGGGCCGGACAATTTCGGGCTCATGGTGGAGCTAGCAGGCGGCAACAATCTCGGTTCCGATTTCCTGCCCGGCTATACCGGCTCGATCAATCCCGAGCAGGTCATCGCCTCGGACCCCGACATCATCGTCGTGACCGGCTCGGACTGGACCAATTCTCCCGATGCCGCTGGCTTTGTCAGCGTCGGTCCGGGGACTGTCGATGATGCCGAAGCGAGCCGCGCGGTCCTCGCGTCGCTGGTCGAGGCGCCGGCCTTTACCGGCTCCACGGCGGTCGCCGAGGGCAATGTGCACGCCATCTGGCACCAGTTCTATACGAGCCCCTACCAGTTTGTGGCGATTGCCGAGATGGCCAAGTGGTTCCACCCAGACCTTTTCGCCGACACCGATCCCGACGCCACCTTCAAAGAATTTTATGATCGGTTCCTGCCCATTGCATACGAGCCCGGCTCCTGGCTGTCGCTCAAGGTCGACGAGTAAATCATGGCCGCCGCGGATGGCTCTCTGCTGACGGAAGCGGTGGCTGAAGGGCGCGGTGAATATCGCGCCCGCACCCGTCGCAAGTTGCTGATCTTGGGGGGGCTGAGCCTGGCGCTTTGCTTTTCCTTTGCGGTCGACCTCGCTTGGGGGCCGGCACGCTATGGTCTCGATCAGGTGGTCCTGGCGCTGTTCAATCCGGATGCGGTGTCGGCGCAAGTACGCACCGTGGTCTGGGACATCCGTATGCCCGTGGCCGTCATGGCGATTGTCGTCGGAGCCGCGCTATCAGTGGCCGGCGCACAGATGCAGACCATTCTCGCCAATCCGCTCGCGAGCCCCTTTACGCTGGGGATCTCGGCCGCAGCGAGCTTTGGCGCCGCCCTTGGCATAGTCACGACCGTGCCGCTCATCCCGGTCGCTGCCGGTCTGATCGTTCCGGTCAATGCCTTTGTCATGGCGCTGCTTGCCACGCTGTTCATCCATTTCGTGTCGCAAATGCGCGGCGTCACCGTGCAAACCGTGGTGCTGCTGGGCATTGCCCTCGTCTTTACCTTCAATGCGCTCCTTGCCTTCGTGCAATATCTGGCATCCGAACAGGCGCTGTCGCAGGTGGTGTTCTGGACCATGGGCAGCCTGACCAAGGCGACCTGGCCCAAGATCTGGATCACGCTGGCCGTGTTGCTGATGGCGCTGCCGCTGTTTGCCCGCAATGCCTGGGCCCTGACCGCCATCCGGCTGGGCGAAGACAAGGCGGCGAGCTTTGGCGTTAATGTGCGCTATATCCGGCTCGAGACCATGCTGATCATTTCGCTCCTGGCCTCGGTGCCGGTGAGCTTTGTCGGCACGATAGGCTTTGTTGGCCTTGTTGGTCCCCATATCGCCCGCATGATCCTGGGCGAGGATCAGCGCTTCTTCCTGCCGGGCTCGGTGCTCGCCGGAGCCTTGCTCTTGTCGGTCACCTCGATTGTCTCCAAGTCGATCATTCCCGGTGTCGTTTTCCCCATCGGCATCATCACCGCTCTGGTTGGCGTGCCGTTCTTTATTTCGCTGATCCTCTCCAATGTGAGGCGCTCATGGTAAGCCTTCAGCTCCGGGATCTCGGTGCGTCTTACGGCAAGAAGCTCACCATCGCTGCCGTCAGCACGCCCGAATTCCATTCCGGCGAAATCGTTGCGGTGATTGGCCCCAATGCGGCGGGCAAGTCGACGCTGTTCAAGCGCATTGCCGGGCTGCTCAACGGCCCCGGCGAGGTCAGCCTTAGCCATACCAGCAAGGGCAAGAAAGCGATCAGCTATATGCCGCAGGACACGTCGGCCAATGCGGTGCTGACGGTCTACGAGTCGATCCTCTTGGCCCGCAAGCAAGGCAGCCGTTGGTCGGTGGACGATGCCGATCTGCGTTTCATCGACCAGGTGATGGCGGCTCTCAACATCAAGCCGATCGCGTTCCGCGACCTTGGGGCGCTCAGCGGGGGGCAAAGGCAACTGGTGTCCATCGCCCAGACTCTCGTGCGCGAGCCTGACGTGATGTTGATGGACGAGCCGACCAGCGCGCTGGATTTGCACCGGCAGGTGGAAGTGCTCAGCTTCATGCAGGCACAAGCCCGGCAAAAAGGCATGATCGTGTTGATCGCGATCCACGATCTCAACCAGGCGCTGCGCTTTGCCGACAAGGTCCTGTTGATCGCCGATGGCAAGATGCAGGCTTGCGGCTCGCCTCTCGAGGTCATCAACGCCGACATGCTGCGCCGGGTCTATGGCGTTGATGCGCGGATCGAGAAATGCTCGCGCCAGTTCGACCATGTGATCGTGGATGGCGTTGCCGCCTGAACCGGCAACGGCCGGCAGGGCAGGGGCCGTACAGACGCGCGGCCCCTGCTGGTGTTGCTGCTAAGCGGCGTCCTCGGGGACGAGGCGGGCCTCGATGGCTTGGATCTGAGAGCCATTGAGGCTGACGATCTTGAAACTCATCCCATCGGCGGTCACCACATCGTCCACCCCCGGAAGGTCCCCGGTCTGGTAGAGGAGGTACCCTGCCAAGGTCGCGAACCGGTCGGCATCGTCCACGAGATCGATCCCTAGAGCCGCTGAGACGTCCCGAATATCGGCGTCGCCGTCGATCATCCAGCTGCCGTCCTCCCGTTGTTCGATCTCGGGCACGACTTCACCGGGTTCGGGAAACTCGCCCGCAATGGCTTCGAGCACATCCATGGGCGTGGCGATGCCCTGCAGCACCCCATATTCATCGACGACCACCGCCAGCTGCATCGGGTTCTCGCGCAGGCGCTCGATCAGCTTGAGGGCGGAAGCGCTCTCATGAACGACCATGGGGGCATGCACGGAGCGGGTCGCGTCGATGCTGCCGGTCTCGATGATATCGCGCAGCAGGTCCTTGGCGAGGGCGATGCCTGCAAGGGCGTCAAGGCTTCCCCGTCCGACGAGAAAGCGGGAATGACCGAGATCGAGGATCTTGGCCTGCAGCGCCTCTACGTCATCCTCCAGATCGAGCCAGTCGATCTCGGTGCGCGGCGTCATGATGGACATGACCGGGCGATCGCCCAGGTCGAGCACGCCACGCACCATCTGCTTTTCTTCTTCGGCAAAGAGGTTGTTGCGCGTGGCCTGTTCGGCGATCACATCGGCTGTTTCGCCCAGGCTGATCTGGTCGCGCGTGCCACCCAGCATGCGCAGCACTGCATTGGCTGTC
>JAQSXP010000400.1 GCA_029256605.1 Devosia sp.
GAGACCGAAGAGCGGTTGGAGCCGACGCCCGAGCCGGTGGTTCCCGATGGGACGCAGACCAGCTTGCCCGAACTGGGTGGTGGTGCGGACGACAAGGGCGAAGAGCGGCTGCCCGGGGAAGACCCCAATGCGGCCGTGGCGCTCAATGATCCGGCGGCATCGGTTGACCCAGCCGTGCTGTCGGGCAGCCAGTCGCTGCTGCTCGAAGCCTCGCAGGATGGCCGCACCGGTGCGGTGCCGTTCTCGGGCACGATCGAATGGCGCGAAGGGGTCGACGAGATCGGCCAGCCCACGCTGATCGGCCAGGCCAATATTCCGGCGCGCAATCTCGGGGTCGAGATGACCATTCGCAAGAATTCCGATCCGAGCCTGCCCGCGAGCCACCTGATGGAGGTGGATTTCGATGTGAGCGACACCTTTATCGGCGGCACGATTGCGGGGCTGCCGGGCGTGTTGCTCAAGGACCAGGAACTGGTGCCCGGAACGCCGCTGGTGGGGGCTTCGGCCCGCGTGGTGGGTAATTCCTACCTGTTTGCGCTGAGTGCGGCCGAGCAGGATGCCAACACCAACCAGGACCTGCTGCGCAGCCGCAAGTGGATGGATCTGGCGGTGGTGTATGGCACCGGGCGCAATGCGATCATCACCCTTGAAAAGGATGAGCAAGCGCAGGCGTTGTTCGACAAGGTCTTTGCGGCTTGGGGACAGGGGGGCAATTAGCCCCCCTTTTTGCATCCGCGTTTAACGGGACAGGGGCCTCGCGGATTGACGCTCCGGCGGGGCTGGCTTAGCCTTGGCGTGTCTAAAACAGGTTAGGTCGGGAAGGTTGGCCCGGCCCCCGCTTGCGGGTCCTTCCGCTGCTGCAGCGGCCCATGACGATCACGGCGCCAGCATCGGGCGGGCGCCGATCGAAAGGGCATGGACATGAAACCACGGATTTCCGTAATCACCCTGGGCGTTGGCGATCTCGAGCGGGCGCTGCGCTTTTATCGTGATGGGCTGGGCCTGCCGACGCAGGGCATTATCGGGCAGGAGTTCGAGCACGGCGCCGTCGCGTTCTTTGATCTGGCGGGCGGATTGAAGCTCGCGATCTGGGCGCAGGACGACATTGCGTTCGATACGGGCCTTGCCCGGGAGCCGGTGTCGTCCACCGCCATGACGCTCGGGCACAATGTAAGGGAACGCGACGAGGTCGACGTGATCATGGCGAGCGCCGAGGGCGCGGGCGCCGCGATCATCAAGCCCGCGCAAGACACGTTCTGGGGCGGCTATGCCGGGTATTTCCGCGATCCTGACGGGCATCTCTGGGAAGTGGTCTGGAACCCGCAATTGCTGCCGGCGGACGAATAAAGCGCCTCCTCGTGGTGGCGGCTCAGTCCGCCACCAGCTTTCGATCCGCCAGATGATAGCGCCGGCTGGCGAGGGCGAGGATATCATCATTGTGGTGGCTGACGAGGATGGTGTGCCAGCCATGCCGGATCGTTAGCGTTTTGACGAGGTCGCGGATCACGGCGCGGGTTTGATCGTCGAGGGCCGAGAAGGGCTCGTCGAGCAGCAAAACGGGGCGGGCGCGCAGCAGGGTGCGGGCGAGAGCGACGCGCTGCTTTTGCCCGCCCGATAGGGTCGCGGCGGGCTGGGCGCCAATGCCAGACAAACCAACTTCGGCGAGAGCGGCTTCGACCTGCTGTTGAACGCTTGCCTTGGGCGTACGGGCGGGCAAGCCCAGGGCGATGTTGCGGCCGGCGCTCAGGTGCTCGAAGAGGCTTTCGCTTTGCAGCAGGAGGGATACCGGGCGCTGCTCGGGTGGCAGGGGCACGAGTTGCTGGCCATCGAGCGTGATGCTGCCGGAGGTCGGCGTGAGAAAGCCGGCGAGGAGATCAAGCAGGGTGGACTTGCCCGAACCGCTAGCACCCGACACGGCGGTAATCTCGCTGGGGGCAGCGGCGAGGGAAAAGCGATACGGCTCGGCCGTGCCGGGATAAGCAAAACAAAGCTCGTCAACGCGCAGCACGGGCGATCCTTTCGGCAAGGCGGGGCAGGCCCACAAAGGCAATGATGGTGCCGATGAGGAGAATGGCGGCAATGGCGCCCGCATCATTGTTGCGATAGGCGCCGAGCGAGCGGAACATCAGCAGCGGCAGGGTTTGGAAATCCTGGGTGCCAAATAGGGCGATGACGCCCAGATCCCCCAGCGAAAAGCAAAAAGCGAGGGCGAGCATGACGCCCAGATCCTTGCCGATCAGCGGCAGTTCCACGAGGAAGAACTGCCGCCAGCCGCCCAGCCCAAGCGAGCGGATGAGCTTGCCGCGGGTGCGGGCAATGGCTTCGAGGGATCACGACTGCGGGGGCTGCTGCTGCGGGCGCAAGGCCGAGATCGCGGACGAGCAGGAAAAATCCCAGCGACAACACTACGGCGGGCACGGCGAGATAAGCATAGGCCGGGATGCCCAGGAGCGTGCGCAGCGGCGGGCTGCCGGTGGCGCCGCGGCCAAGGGCAAGGGCGAGCGCCAGAAGAAGGGTGAGGAGTGCGGAGGCGCTGCCGATAAGGAGGCTGGTGAGGAGCGACCACCAGAAGCTCGGCTGGGCCAGGAGGCTGCCGAGACCGGCGCCGAGGCCATCCATCAGCACGGAAAGCAGGGGCAGACCGAAGCAGAGGGTGGCGATGGCCAGCACCAGCCATTGCAGCAGGCGGCTCGCAAGCTCGTCGCGCCAGGTGGTGGCGGGGGAGGGACCAAAGGCGGTGGGCACGGGGGCCAAAGCCGAGGCGGCGAGGATCACCACCGAGCAAACCGCGACTTGCGTCAGGGCGAGGCGCACGGCGCCGGCGAGATCGAAATCCTGGCGAACAGCGGCGTAGATGGCGACCTCCAGCGTCTGGTTGGCCGGGCCACCGCCCAGCAGCAGCACTATAGGGAAGCTGGTGAAGGCGAGGAGAAATATGATGGCCCCGAGCCCCGGCAGGGTGCCGCGCAGGGCGGGCCAATCGATGAGGGTGAAGCGCTGCCAGGCGGAGAGGGCCAGGGACTGGCCGGTCTTGAGGCGGGCGGCGGGAATGGCGTCGAGGCGGGCGAGGATGATACGGGCGGCGAAGGCACCATCGAGAATGACATGGGCAAAGAGAATGCCCCCGAGCCCGTAGGCGGGATTGCCCAAGGGGAAGCCGAGCACGGCTTCGGCAGCGCGATTGATCCAGCCATTGCGGCCCCAGATGGCGAGGAGCCCGAAGGCCACGACCATACCGGGAGTGACGATGGCGGAGGCAAAAAAGGCGACGAGGAGATCGCGGCCGGGGAAGCGCAGACGATTGAGCGACCAGGCGAGGGCGGTGCCGACCAGGAGCGACAGGACGGTGGTGAGCCCGGCCTGGATGGAGGTCATGCGCAGGAGGTGGGGAATATCGATGCGGCTGGTGACGGCGGCATCGGTGGCGGCGGCGAGAATGGACCAGAGGACAAGAGCAATCAGCCCGGCGATGGCAAGCGCGAGGAGGCAAGCGGTAGCGATGCGCAAGGGGCGGGGTGGGAGGGTCATGGTCCGGTGGTTGGCGCTATCCTTGGAGCGGGTTGATGGGCCTGAACCCCCACCCTGTCCCTCCCCTCAAGGGGGGCATCGGCAGATGGCGCTGGGATGGTGGAGAGTCGTGGTGTGGCTATCAGGGACTGTGTTCCCTTGATCGACCCCCTCCCTAGCCCTCCCCTCAAGGGGGAGGGCAGGCACACTGAGGGGTTCAAAGCTTGTGGCTGTCCTGGTTCCTACTGGATGGCGGCGAGCATTTCGTCGATCCAGGGGGCGCGGCTGGCTTCGAGGTCGGTGTCGCTGATCGTTAGGGTTTTCGCGGGCTGCGGCAGGGTGCCAAAGGCCGGGTTGAGGTCGGCGCCGAGATCGACCACGGGGAAC
>JAQSXP010000023.1 GCA_029256605.1 Devosia sp.
ACGATCTCGCCGGCCACTTCCAACCCGAGGAGCGGCGAAGCGCCGGGCGGGGGATCATAGACGCCGCGGCGCTGGGCAAGGTCGGGGCCGTTGACGCCCGCAGCGGCAACCCGGATCAGCACCTCCCCGTTGCCATAAGGCGGCAGCGGCATTTGCACCGGGGCGAGCATTTCGGGGCCACCGGGCGCGGTGATGGCGATGGCGGTCATGGCAGCAGGAAGGGTCATGAGGCCATGCTGGCCCAACTGGCCTTGTCGGGCAAGGGGGAGCGGTTAAGCTGGCGCTGACGAGATGAAAGGACGGCAAGATGGAAGACGAGGTAATCGGCAAGCCCAAGGGCCACGAGATCGGCAGCGTGCTCGATGCGCTTTCGGTGACCGAGCTCGAAGGGCGCATTGTTTTGCTGGAGGCCGAGATCGAGCGGCTGCGGGCGGCCATTGCCGCGCGCGGCGAGACGCGCAAGGCGGCCGAAGCGGCATTCAAGCTCTAAGAGCGAGCAAATGGGCAGGGTTAAAAATCCTTGCGCCGTTAACGGCCAATTAATCCGTTGCAGTTAGGGTGTTGTTATCCAGATGGTATCTGGTTGCAGAGATTTCTTCCTCTGTTTGACCCCTCCCTGTTGACTTCAAGAGCCGCCCGTTTGCGGCTCTTTTCTTTTGAGCGGCCACCATTTGGCCCTTTAGAGCTGCTTTCATGCTCACCACGCGGCAGGCGTGACGGGCGCGGTGTTTCGTCCTACAATGTTGCGGTCCCAAGGCAAGGAGACGAGATGGCTGAGGCGGGCGAATCCGGGCAGGCAATATCCATTGGTCCGCGGATTGTGGCTTCGGGCGGCTTTGACCTGCTGTATCGCGAGGGCATGGCGCTGATCGAGGAAGTCGCCGGCTATCTCGACGGCTATGGGCGGGCGGAAAGCCAGCTGCTGGCGCGCGAAGCCTCGTTTCTCTATGCCACCGAATCCATGCGCTTGACGACACGGCTGATGCAGCTGGCATCGTGGCTGCTGCTGCAGCGCGCGGTCAATGAAGGCGAGATCAGCAAGGAAAATGCCCGCTCCGAAAAGGAGAAGGTGAAGTTTTCGGCGACGCCGTCCCAGCGTGGCGGACCGGGCTATGAGCTGCTGCCAGATGCGCTGCGGGGCTATATCGACAAGGGCGACCGGCTGTTCGACCGGGTGATGCAGTTCGACCAGATGGAGCGGGGGCGGATGCCCAAGCTCGATGGCAGTGTGGCCAATGACATTGCCGACCAGTTGTCGCGCCTCAAGGCAGCGTTTGCGCGCTCCTGACGCTTAGCTGCGCGGCGCCCAGAGGATCACGGCGGCGCCCAGCAAACAGATGGCGGCGCCGATGAGGTCCCAGCGGTCGGGGCGGATCTGCTCCACCGTGGCCATGAACACAAGCGACGCTGCGAGGTAGATGCCGCCATAAACGGCAAAGGCGCGGCCGGCACTGTCAGTGCCGGCGAGGGCCAGCAGCCAGGCAAAAGCCGCGAGCGCCAGAAGGGCTGGGAGCCAGAGCCAGGCCTGCCCAAGGCGCCAAGCCTGCCACACCAGATAACAGCCGCCGATCTCGAACACTGCCGCCAGGGCAAAGAGGGCTGGGCGCATGCTGGCTCCGGTGGGGCAGAAACGAAAAGCCCGGCGCGATGGCCGGGCAGATCGATCGTCTGATGGGAGTTTGGCTTAGATGCCGAGACCCTTGAAGCGCTCCTTGAAGCGCGAAACGCGGCCGCCGCGGTCGAGCAGCTGGCCCGTGCCGCCGGTCCAAGCCGGATGGGTCTTGGGATCGATGTCGAGCTGTAGCGTATCGCCTTCCTTGCCGTAGGTCGAACGGGTCTGGTAGGTGGTGCCGTCGGTCATTACCACGTTGATGGTGTGGTAGTCGGGGTGGATTTCGGACTTCATCGCGGTGCCTCAAATCAAACGGGCGCCGTGGCGCCCGGAGAGCATTGAACTGGTGTTGGCGGCTTCATAGCCAAAGCCGGGGCAATCCGCAAGGGCAGGGGCGGGGCTTTTTGTCCGGGCACAAAGCCGTTGCGAGCACCGGCCCCAGTGCCTATGTAAAGGCCCGCCGCGCCGCCATCGGGGGCGCCGCCAAAAGAAGTGGCTGAAGCCGAGCGATGACAGATCAAGCCGTTCCGGCGCAACAGCCACACCAGACCAAGCCCGCCCTCAAGGTAAAACAGTTGAGCCCCTTGCGGCAATTGCTGCCTTTTGTGCTGCGCTATCCCACCCGGCTAAGCCTGACCGTGCTGTTCTTGCTGATCTCGGCGGTCTCGTCGCTGGCGATTCCGGCGGCGTTGGGCGGGGCGATCGACGAGGGGTTCCTCGAGCAGAACCTGACCAATGTGGGGCGCTATAGCTGGCTGATCATTGGCATCGCCGCTGTGATGGCGATTGCGAGCGGAGCGCGGTTTTATTTTATATCGGTGCTGGGCGAGCGGGTGTTGGCCGATTTGCGCCAGGCCTCGTTCCGGCATTTGCTGAGCCTGGATGCCCGCTATTTCGACACCCATCGCGTCGGCGAGCTGACCAGCCGACTCAATGGCGATGTGGCGACCATACGCGGGGCGATCGGCTCGAGCTTTTCGCTGGCCCTGCGCTCGATGGTGACAATTATTGGGGCGGTGGCGATGATGCTGCTGACCAGCCCCATGCTGACGCTGGGCGTGGTGATCGCGGCCCCGGCTATCTTGTTGCCGGTTATCACCTATTCGCGGCGGCTGCGGCGCATGTCGCGCCGGACCCAGGACCGCTTGGCCGATCTTTCGGCGATGGCCACTGAAATGCTGGGCGCTACGCGAACGGTCAAATCCTTCACCCAGGAAGGGGTGCAGGCGCGGGCCTATGATGCGCGCAGCGAAGAAAGCTTCCATGCCGAAGTCAGCCGGCTGACCGCGCGCTCGGTGCTGGTCGGCATGGTAATCTTCCTTGGCACTTCCGCTATCGTGTTCCTCGTCTGGTGGGGCGCCCGGTCGGTGTTCGAGGGTACCGTCACCGCGGGCCAGCTGGCCCAGTTCCTCGTTTATGCGCTGATGGCCTCGGGTGCGCTGACCAATGTGTCTGAGGTGCTGGGGACGCTGCAAACCGTGTCCGGAGCCACCGAGCGGCTGACCGAGATTCTCTCCACCCAATCGGAGATCCGCGAAAAGGCCAAGCCGGTGGCGCTGCCCCAGCCGCCGCTGGGTACGGTGGAATTCCGCAATGTGGAGTTCTCCTATGACCCCAAGGGCAGCGAACCCGTGCTGCATGACCTCAGCTTCAAGGTTGAGTCGGGGGAAACGGTGGCGCTGGTTGGCGCTTCGGGTTCAGGCAAATCCACCATCCTGTCGCTGCTGCAGCGCTTTTACGATGTAACGGGCGGCGCCATTCTCGTGGATGGCGTGGATATCCGGGATGCCGGCGTTTACGATCTGCGCCAGCGCTTTGCCTATGTGGAGCAGGAGCCCACCATTTTTGCCGGTACGGTGGCGGACAATATCCGCTTCGGCAAACCCGAAGCCAGCATGGCCGAGGTGGAAGCGGCAGCGAAGGCGGCTCTCGTGCACGATTTCGTGCTCGACCTGCCACTGGGCTATGATGCGGTGGTGGGTGAGCGCGGCGTGATGCTCTCGGGCGGGCAGAAGCAGCGGCTGGCCATTGCCCGGGCGATCCTCAAGAATGCCCCGATCCTGCTGCTCGACGAAGCCACGAGCGCCCTTGACGCGCAGAGCGAGCAGTTGGTGCAGCAGGCGCTGGAATATCTAATGCGCGGTCGCACCACCCTTGTGATTGCGCACCGGCTGGCCACCATCCGGGATGCCGACACTATCCTCGTGCTCGATAGCGGCCGCATCATCGACCAGGGCACTCATGACGAACTCGTGCTCAAGGGCGGGCGCTATGCCGAGCTCGCCAAGCTGCAGTTCCGCGTGGATTAAGCCGAACTGCTGAGGCCGTTGCTTCAGCTTTACCGGTCTTTCGGTTGCATTTGAGCCATCGGTTGCACGGGATGTTTGCTGGTTCCTATCTAGGATGCCGGTTCCACGTCGAGAAGATTGTCCTATGGCGTCACAGAATGATCGCCGTGCCGTGCCGCGCACGGATACCAGGCTACCCGTCACTATCGTTTACAGTGATGGCGTGGTGCGCGAGGACGGGGACGTCCACAATATCTCGTCCATGGGCGCCAAGATTGCCGTGCCCGCGGCCCGTGCCATTCCCGAAATCTTTTACCTGCTGATGCCTGGCCACCGGCTGGAAGTGTGCAAGGTCGTGTGGCGCAACGACAATGAAATGGGTGTGTCGTTCCAGAATTAGGGGCTGCCGCGACCAACCCGCGGTTTGCGCTCGGGGGGCGCGAAAACCTGCTGGCGCGGCAAACCTCCGGTTTGCGCGGGCCCTAGCCCTCGGTCAGCTTGAACTCGATGCGGCGGTTGCGGCGGTAGGCGTCTTCGGTGTCGCCGGGATCGAGCGGCGTGAATTCGCCAAAGCCGGCGGCCACCAGGCGGTTGGGGGAGACGCCGCGGCTGACGAGGTATTTGGCAACCGAAATGGCGCGGCTTGCCGAGAGCTCCCAGTTGGAGGGAAACTGGGCATTGGAGATCGGGCGCCGGTCGGTGTGGCCGTCGATGCGCAGCACCCAGTTGATATCGGGCGGGATCTCGGTTTCGAGCTGCAGGATGGCGTCGGCGAGCGCGTCCAGATCGGGCGTGCCTTCGGTCTGGATGTTGGCCTGGCCGGGATCGAACAGCACTTCGGATTGGAACACGAAGCGGTCACCCACCACGCGCACATCGGCGCGGCCTTCAAGAATCTCGCGCAGGCGGCCGAAGAAATCGGAGCGATAGCGCGCCAGGTCCTGGACGCGCTGCGCCAGCGCTACGTTAAGGCGCCGGCCAAGATCGGCGATCTGGGTGCGCGATTCGGTATCGCGGGTTTCTGACGCCTCGAGCGCAGTCTCCAGTGCCCCGATCTGGGTGCGGAGCGCCGCCAGCTGCTGGTTGAGCAGCGCTACCTGGGCGTTGGCCTCGTCGGACAGCTCCTGGGTCTGGCTGAGTTCGGTCTGCAGGCTGGCAATGGTCTGGTCGCGCCCGGCAATGCCACTGCCGATGCCCGCCAGTTGCCCCGCTAGCTGCTGGTTCTCGGCCTCGGCGCTCGATAGGGTCGCCGTGAGATTGGCGATCTGGGCATCAAGGTCATCAGCATTGGCGCGCTCGAGCTGCAGCAGATCGGTCAGTTCGGCGATCTGGCTGTTGAGGCGGGCCAGGGCGGTATCGCGCCCCTGCAGCTCGGTACCCAGGAAGAACTGGGTCAGCATGAAGAGGGACAGCATGAAGATGATGACGAGCAAGAGGCTCGACAGGGCGTCCACAAAGCCGGGCCAGTAATTGGCTTCCTGCCGGCGGCGCGAGCGAGCTCCCGGCATGGGCTAGTTCCGCCGTTCGGTGTCGCCCTGCGACAGGACGGCTTCAATGAGTTCGCGCAGCTTCTTGTTGGTTTCGCCCTGCTCGTTGATGTGACGGCGGAGGTCATCCTGCTCGGTGCGGATATGCTTGACCAGGCTATCGATGCCGCGGGCGAGTTCGGCCATGGCGCGGATGGCGTTCTGGGAGGAATTCTGGTTCTGCATCGAGGTGCCGAGCCGGTCGATCATGGCCTGCACCTCGGCGCCGCCAACGCCGGCATTGGCCTGCATGGCGGTGACGGGATGGTCGAGCTCGGTCATGGAGGTCATCCAGTCCTCCAGATCGGTATAAAAGGCGTTCTGGGCCTGGCTGGTCTGCAGGTCGAGAAAGCCCAGCACCAGCGAGCCGGCAAGACCGAACAGGGACGAGGAAAACGCCGTGCCCATGCCCGAAAGTGGGGCGGACAGGCCTTCCTTGAGATTGCCGAACAGCGAGGCGCTGTCGCCCGAGGTGACATCGAGAGCGTTGATGACGCCGGCCACCGAGGTCACGGTTTCCAGCAGACCGTAAAAGGTGCCCATAAGCCCGAGGAAGACCAGCAGGCCGGTGAGGTAGCGCGAGGTATCCTTGGCTTCGTCGAGCCGGTTGCCCACCGAATCCAAAATGGAGCGCATGGAGGAGGGCGTGATAATGGCTTCGCCAATGCGCTCGCGCAAAATGCCGGCGACGGGAGCAAGGAGAATGGGCGGACGCACCGAGGTGACGGTGCCATCCTGGAGGGAGTTGACCCATTTCACTTCGGGGAACAGGCGGATCACCTGCCGGAAGGACAGGAAAATGCCGACCGCCAGGGCAAAAAAGATCATCGAGTTGATGAACGGATTGGCCCAAAAAAAGGTGACGATGGTGGAATAAAGAATGGCGCCTACCAGCGCCACGATCACCAAGAAGATGAGGATCTTGACCAGGTAAACGGTGGGACTGGAAAGATGGTAGGGATCGTATCCTTGCGTCATCTCGGTTTCCGTCGCCTCACCCGTGCACGCCACAAATCATCTGGTGGCGACAGTAAAGAGCGCCAAGGGGTGTGACAACCCTGCGAGTACGCCCAATGGGGCTGGTGTGGCAGGTTTGCCGGGGTTTGTTCCCCGGAAGTGACTGGAGGGGAGGCTCAGGCCTTGGTGTCGGCGGGACCTTGAAGTCCCGGCGGCGGCGTTGCGGTTTCGGCGTCGGGATCGCGGCCGTGGAAACGGTCGAGCTTGCGCATCACCGGAGTGACGGTGAGACCATGCAGGACGATGGACAAGAGGACCACGAGCGACACGATGGCCCAGAGCTGCTCGCCCCCGGCGAACTCGCCGTGGTTGAGGCCATAGGCGATGTAGTAAATGGAGCCCACGCCCCGGATGCCGAAGAAGGCAATGGTGAGCTTTTCGCTACGCGTGGCCTTGTAGCCGATCAGGCCAATGAGACCGGTGAGGGGCCGCACGACGAGGAGGATCAGAACGGCAGCGCCGATCTCGACCCATCCAATGCGCGAGAGCAGGCCCCCCATGATGGCGCCACCAAAGCACAGGAGCAGTACCATCATTGAGATGCGCTCGATCTGCTCGGTGATGTCGTGCATGTCGCGCTGGAAATCGTGATTGCGGTGGGCGTTGCGGAGGGTGAGGGCGGTGACGAAGACGGCGAAGAAGCCGTAGCAATGGATGAGTTCGGACACGCCATAGGACACAAAGGTCGCGGCAATGGCGATGAGGCCGTCGCCGGTCTTGGCCAGCGGTTCGCCCGGGACCTTGAAGGTCAGCCAGCCAAAGATGTGGCCGACGAGCCAGCCGCAGCCGAGACCTGCAACGATTTCCCAGAGCACATTATAGGTCAGCCAGTTCACGAGCCACGGCTCGCCGGTGGCGGCCCAGAGGCTGAGTGCGATGGCGAGATGCACGAAGGGGAAGGCAAAGCCATCGTTAAGCCCTGCTTCGGAGGTTAGGGCGAAGCGGACGGTGTCTTCGCCGCCCTCATGAGGTGGGCCGACCTGCACGTCGGCGGCCAGCACGGGATCGGTGGGGGCGAGGGCGGACGCGAGGAGCAGGGCGGGGATCCAGTGCAGGCCCAGCAGGCCCGTGCCGATGCCGGTAATGGCAAGGATGCCAAGCGGCATGGTGATCAGCAGCAGGCGCCAGGCAACGTTCCAGCCGCGGAAGCTGAAAGGGCGGTCGATCTTCAGGCCGGCACCCATGAGGGCGATGATCACCACAAATTCGGTGAGCCGCTCGGCGATATAGGGATGGGTGATGGGGGAGGGATCGATAGGCAGGCGCAGCACTGCGACCATCGCAGCGCCGATCACGAGGCACACGACCGGCAGCGACAGCGGCAGGCGGCGCAGCGCCAGCGGTAGCCAGGCGACCAGCGCAATCAGTAGCCCCGCGCCAGTCATGGCGACGATATAGGGATCGGGAGCCCAGTCACTCATGTGGATTGCTCCCAAGCTGGCGGAGCCTAAACGCAGGATAGTGCGATTGGGTCGCAGCTTGGTGTAACGGGTGGACGCAAAAAAATGCCGAGCGAGCGCTGGCAGGCCCCGGGCGCAACCTTGGGCCCGCCAAAAAGGTTGTGTAGCAGTTCGCCTCAGTGCGGACGATTTTGCTTATCACATCGACGCTCACGCGGCGAATATGTAAGAAGATCGCCGCAATGGCGCAGCCAATGTCACATTCCTGGTGGAAACAAAGCAATAATGTCCGACCCTCGCATTCTGACTGGCACCCCTGGACTCGATATCGTTCTGCGGGGTGGCCTGACGCCGGGGCGGCTTTATCTGCTGGAAGGGGCGCCCGGTTCGGGCAAGACCACGCTGAGCCTGCAGTTCCTGTTCGAGGGCGTGCGGCAAAAGGAAAAGTGTCTCTACATCACCCTGTCCGAAACCAGCGAGGAAATCGCGGCCGTCGCGGACTCACATGGCTGGACACTCGATCATATCGACCTGTTCGAGCTGTCGGCGGCTGCCGATGTGCTGGGAGACGGGCGCGAGCAGACGCTGATCCACCCCTGGGAGGTGGAACTGACGGCGACTGTCGAGCTGCTGATCAAGCGGGTCGAGGAAGTGGCGCCCAAGCGCGTGGTCTTCGACAGCCTCTCGGAGCTGCGGCTGCTGAGCCAGGATTCGCTGCGCTATCGGCGCCAGGTGCTGGCGCTCAAGCAGTATTTTGCCGGCAAGAACATCACGGTGATCCTCGTCGATGACCTCACCGGTGAAAATGGCGTGCGCGATGCGCATCTGCATTCGCTGGCCCATGGGGTGATCACGCTCGAACGCACGACGCTGGAGTTTGGCGCAGCGCGGCGGCGGATCGAAGTGCAAAAGATGCGCGGGATCGATTTCATCGCTGGCTATCATGATGTCACCATCCAGCGCGGGGGGATGAAGGTGTATCCGCGGCTCATCGCCTCGCATCACCACAGCGACTTCATTGGCACGCCGGTGCCGAGCGGGGTGCCCGAGCTCGACGCATTGCTGGGCGGGGGACCTTTGCGCGGCACTTGTACGCTGCTCACCGGCCCGGCCGGGGCGGGGAAATCTACCGTCTCAATCCAGTACGCCATGGCAGCTTGCGCGCGCGGCGAGGCGGTGACGATGTACCAGTTCGACGAGCGGATCGGCACGTTGATGGCGCGGGCCAGGAGCATGGGGCTCGATCCGCGTAAGTATGTCAAAAGCGGCCTGCTCAAGATTGAGCAGGTGGAGCCAGCGGAAATCACACCCGGTGAGTTTGCCTGGCGGGTCCGCCAGGAAGTGGAGCAGCGCGGGGTCAGAGTGCTGATCATCGACAGCATGAACGGCTATCTCGTGTCGATGCCCGAGGAAAAGCAGCTGCTGCTGCAACTGCACGAGCTGCTCGCCTATCTCAGCCAGCAGGGCGTCTTGACGCTGCTGATCAACCCTCAATCAGGATTGATGGGGACGATGAGCACCAGCCAGCTCAACATTTCCTATATCGCCGACGTGGTGTTGCTGTTCCGGTTCTTTGAGGCCGAGGGGCGGTTGCGCAAGGCGGTTTCGGTGATCAAGAATCGCGGGGGCTATCACGAGGATTCCATTCGGGAACTGGCGGTAGATTCCCATGGCGTGCGAATTGGGGAGCGCTTGACGGACTTTAAGGGCGTGATGACGGGAACGCCGGAATATATCGGAGCCGAAGGCCGGCTGATCGAGAGCCGCACCGATGCACAACCGGAGTGAGGTCGTCCACGTCCTTGCCCCGCTTGGACGTGATGCCCAAAGTGTGTGCTCGATCCTGGCCACGCGCCAGTTCGAGACCAATATCGTCCAATCGCTCAATGAGCTCGCGGCGGCATTGGGCGATGATACGGGCGCGGTGGTGCTGACCGAAGATGCGATGGTCGGACGCGACTGGTCACGGCTGGTCCAGGCGCTGGAAGAGCAACCAAGCTGGTCGTCCTATCCGTTCATCTTCATCATCGGCCGGCGTAATGCCGAAGCCTCTCCCCATGCCGCTCATGCATTGCTGCCGCCCGAGCTGACCAATGTGATGATGCTGGAAAAGCCGATGGGCTCGGCGACGCTGCTGAGCGCGGTGGCCTGGGCGCTGGGCGGGCGGCGCCGGCAGTTCCAGACGCGCGACCATCTGCGCGAGCTCGAGCAAAGTGCGGCGCGGCAGCGGCTGATGACGCGCGAGCTGGCGCACCGGGTCAAGAATACCATCGCGGTGCTGCAATCGATCGTCTCCCAGACCATGCGGCCGTTCCCAGAGATGGGGCCGATCAAGGACCGGCTGGTGGAGCGGTTTGCGGCCCTGGCACGGGCGCATGACCTGTTGCTGACCACTGATTTTCACAGCGCGATGTTCCGCCAACTCGTCGTCGCCTCGGTGAGCGTGCATGACGGTGATGGCACGCATTTCACCCTGGATGGCCCCGACTTCGAGATCTCGCCGCAAGCGGCGCTATCCTTTGCGCTGGTGTTCCATGAACTGGCGACCAACGCCGTCAAATATGGTGCGCTCTCGACCGGAGCGGGGCATGTGAAGGTGAGTTGGGAAATCACGCCCGACGAGGATCTGGTGCTGAAATGGCGCGAGGTGGGTGGGCCGGCGGTGGCCGAGCCGGCGGTCAAGGGCTTTGGCTCGCGCCTGATCCGCACGACGCTCGCCGGGCTGGGGCAGGTGACCGTCGCCTACCCGCCCGACGGGCTCGATGTGAGTTTTGTCGGCCCCATGGCGGGGCTGACCTATTCGGTGGTACCCGATTTCGTCGCCGAAGCGCTCTAGGCGGGCCTAGCGGATGGCCTGGAGCTGCTTGAGCAGAGCAGGTTGCAGCGTTTCGTTGCCTGCCACGATCTGGCCATTGGCGACCGAGCCGGTGCTGCCGGCATAATCGGAAACAAAGCCGCCAGCTTCCTTGACCATCAAGAGGCCAGGCGCCAC
>JAQSXP010000401.1 GCA_029256605.1 Devosia sp.
GAAGCGCCGGTGTTCCTGGCGCAAAACGCCTGGTGGGCCGATCGCGCCAAGCAGGATTGGCCCAAGATCCGCTTCCTCACCACCAAGGAACGGCATTGACCACTTCCGAGCGCATCGAAGAGTTTCTTCTGGCTGTCAAGACCGCGTTCAACGCCGGTACGTTGTTGCGCCTCAAGCTTGGTGGCTACCATGGCAGCGAGCCCGAGCTCAAATCGGTCGACGTCAAGAAGATCGTCGCCAAGGGGGTGGAGAAGTTCAGCTTCACCTTCCACTACAAGACGCGCGACATCATCAAGAACCAGATTCAGCCCGAAGCGCTCGCAACGCTGCGCGCGGGCCTCAAGACCGAATTCCGAAGCGCCCAGCTCGCCACCACCGAGTTCGACCTGAGCTTTGAGCGCAATGGCGACAAGGTGCGTCTCAAGCGCACGGAGGTCGAGGGGCGCCAGGCGGCTCCGACCGAGCACAACCGCGCCAAGAACCGTCCGCTCACCCAAACCGACAAGCCTTATCTCAAGGCACTCGGGATTGCCGGCAAGGACGGGACCGTGCGCAATGATGCGCAGGACAAGTTCAGGCAGATCAACAAGATGGTGGAGATCTTTGCTCCACTGATTCAGGGGATCAAGGCCGACGCGCCCCGCATCGTCGATATGGGCGCGGGGAAGGGCTATCTCGATTTTGCGCTCTACGACTTTCTTGCCGGGCAGGGGCGTTCGGCCGAGATCGTGGGCGTTGAAATGCGGCCCAAGCTGGTTGAAGACGGCAATGCGACCGCGGCGGAATCGGGTTTTACCGGCCTCAGCTTCGTGCCCGGAACGATCATGGACTATGACGCCGGTGGCGCCGATGCCGTGATCGCCCTTCATGCCTGCGACACCGCGACCGATGACGCAATCTACAAGGGCATCAAGGCGGGGGCCGCGCTGATCGCAGTGGCCCCCTGCTGCCACAAGCAGATCCGGCGCGAGATGGAAGCCGGGCAGGCGGACGATCGGCTGGGCGTGCTGCTGCGGCATGGCACCTTCCTCGAGCGGCAGGCCGAGATGGTCACCGATACGCTTAGGGCCCTGCTGCTGGAGCTGAGCGGGTACCGCACCAAGGTCTTCGAGTTCGTTTCGGATGCCCACACGCCCAAGAACAATCTGATCGTGGCCGAAAAAGATGGTCGCGCCGGACGCGACCGCGACACGATCTTGCGCCAGATTGCCGACACCAAAGCCATGTTCGGCATTCGCCAGCATTATCTCGAGACCCTGCTTCACTCCGACGCCCAAACACAACAGCCTGGATCGCCATGACCAAGATCACATTCGTTCAGAAGGACGGGGAACGCATCGAAACCGAAGCCCAGAACGGCGCGACGGTGATGGAGGCGGCCATCATGAATGGCGTGCCGGGGATTGTGGCCGAATGCGGGGGCGCCTGCACCTGCGCCACCTGCCATGTCTATGTTGACCCGGCCTGGGAAGAAACTGTTGGCGGGCCCTCGGCCATGGAAGAAGACATGCTGGACTTCGCCTTTGACGTGAAGCCCTCGAGTCGGCTGAGCTGCCAGATCAAGGTACGCGATGCCCTTGATGGCCTGGTCGTGCATGTTCCGAGCCGCCAGGGCTAGGATTTCCCGCCGCGCAATTTTCGCGCGAGAGCGTTTCGACGCATTATTTTGGCCCGGCTCTGGTCGGGCCTCTTTCCCTGTTCCAAGCGTAGGCGCCGCAGGGAAAAACCCGGCTTAACTGCACCCCGGGGCCTGTTGCCGCTGGGCGGGATGGGCTAATTTCCGGGGCGTCTATAGTCAGGGTTGAAATGGGTCGTCTCAACACATTTCCGTTGAGCTTGAAAGTGCAGGGTCGTCGCATCGTCATTGTTGGCGGTGGCGAAGAAGCCCTCAACAAAGCCCGGCTCGCTGTTAAGACTACCGCGCAAGTCGTGATTGTCTCTCCTCATCTGGAAGCAGACTTTTCAGCGCTGCCGGTGGAGGTTCTTGAGCGTCGGTTCCAGCCGTCGGATCTTGATAACGCCGCGATGGTGTTTGTGGCCGACGAGGGGCCTGACGCTGCGGTTGCACACGATGCCGCTCGGGCTCGCAATATTCCGCTCAATGTCGTCGACGTTCCGGGCGAATGCGACTTCTTCACGCCGGCCATCATCGATCGTGCGCCGCTGACCATCGCCATCTCTAGCGAAGGGCGAGCGCCCGTGCTTGCACGCTTGGTGCGGGCGCGCATCGAGGCCGTGCTGTCCCCGCGGTTGGGCAATTTGGCGAGTCTTGCCGGTGGGTTACGGCACCGCGTTGAGAGCTTGATTCAGCGGAGGCGGCCGGGCACGGTCATGAAGCGGCGGAGAGCCTGCTGGCCGCGCATGTCGAGGCGGGCAGCGGAACCGGCGTGGTCTGGTTGATCGGAGCCGGGCCCGGATCGGAAGATCTTCTGACCTTGCGCGCCCAGCGGCTGCTGCAGGATGCCGATGTGATCGTACATGACCAGCTCGTGCCCGACGTGGTGGTGCAGATGGCACGCCGCGATGCCGAGCAGATCGCCGTTGGCAAGGCGAAGGGGCATCATTCCTTTTCGCAGGCGCAGATCAATACGCTGCTGGTGCGGCTGGCCAGCGAAGGCAAGCGCGTGGCGCGCCTCAAGTCCGGCGACCCCATGGTGTTTGGCCGGGCTGGCGAAGAGATCGCCGCCTTCCGCAAGGCAGGGATCGCCTATCAGGTGGTGCCCGGCGTCAGCGCGGCTCTGGCGGCTGCCGCCGATACGGCAACACCAGTGACCCTGCGCAAGGTTTCGAGCGGCTTCATCATGGCAACGGCCCACGGCGCCGAGGATGATGAATTGCAGCATTGGGCTTTGCTGGCCGGGGCCGGCATGACGCTGGGCCTTTACATGGGCAAGTCGATTGCGGCCCAGGTCGCAGCCCGGCTGGTGGCGCATGGCGCCAGCGAGACGCTGCCGGTGGGTATCGTGGTCAATGCCGGGCGGGCGAACCGCACGCTTTATTCCGGCGCGCTCGGGGCACTGGCGAGCAACCAGCTCGATTTCGCGGATGGGCCGGCGGTTATTCTGGTGGGTGAGGCTGTGGCTGAAGGCGACTGGGCGGAAGCCGCCCAGATGTCCGCTTCAAGCTTCAAGGTGGCATGACAATGGAAATCATTACTGGCAACGAGCTGCTTTCGGGCGGCACGGTTTATCTGGACGCGCAAGGCCACTGGGTTGAGCAGCTGCAAGCAGCGCGCCTCTTTGACAAGAGCGAGAGCGAAGCGCGCGACGCAGCCATTGCCGCGAGCAAGGCAACGGGCCGGATCGTCAGCGTTGAAGTCGAGGACGTCAGCGTGGAAGCGGGGCAGATCGTGCCCAAGCGCCTGCGCGAGCGTATCCGGGCGGCGGGACCGACGGCGCCGCTGACCTTAAAGGGCGAGATCTATGATCGCCAGCATCTGAGTGAGGATGGTCATGTATCGATATGACGAATTCGACGCGGCCTTTGTGCAGGGCCGTACCGCTCAGTTTGCCGATCAGGTGAA
>JAQSXP010000402.1 GCA_029256605.1 Devosia sp.
GACCAGTGAACCGGAGGGCAGCGGGTTCTGACCCCAGTTCCACTCATAGGCCATATCGGCATGTTCGAGATCGGTGATGGGGCACCAGGCGCCGCTGGCAAACATCACATCGCTCCCCGGCGCGGCCCCCAATTCGTCGAGGGCTTCGCCATAGATGGCATTGTCCCCGGACGCGCCGAGCAGCGCGGACAGCGCGCCACCGGCGCTGACCCCCGAGGACACCATCAGCTTGGTGTTGCCCGGCACCCGGCCGGCATTGGCGCTGATATAGCGGGCTGCAGCCTTGAGATCGACAATGGGGGCAGGAGCGACCCCGATATAAACGCCATCGCTGTTGGTGAGGGTGCGCCCCCGGGCGCCGGGCTCGACCACGACATAACCTGCCGCCAGCGCCAGCTTGGCATTGCTGACGCGCTGGCCGGATCGGGGCCTCGGACGCGTCGATATCCTGCCCGTCGATGCGGATGGGAACCGAGATGTTGAGGCTTTGATAGGTCACATCCACCGGGCGGGCCACATAGGGAATGGCCTTAAAAAAGCGATAAACCACTTCGCGGTCGCCGGCGGCGGTGGTGATCGTGGTGGTGAGCTCGGTAAAGGCTTCTGGATCAAACTCCAGGCTCTCGGGCTCGGTTTGGGCCCAGGCCCGCCCGCCCAACAGGGCCGGCATGCCCAGGGCCAGCCCCACGCCCAGCCCAAGCTTCATCGCCTCTCTGCGCCGCATTTTTCATCTCCAGCAAAGGTGGTGGAGAAGTAGATGCCGGCACGAGACGGCCCGCCAGTTAAGGTTCGGCAATCCAGATTACGGAAGCGAAACCTATTGATTTGGGTCAAGACCGGACAGGGCAGGGCCCCGCCCGGCTGGGCGCGCAACCTCAGAAATCGAAGATGTCGCCCAGAAAGCTGTCGCGCTTTTTCTTGGGGCGGTAGCCGCGATCGTCGTCGCTAAAGCGCTGTTGCTGGGGGCGATCATTGTCGCCATAGCGCTGCTGTTGGCCGCGCGGCGCATCATAGGGCTGCTGGGGCGTGGGCATCACAGGCTGCGGGGGCGTTGCCCGTTCGATGATCTTATCGAGTTCGCCGCGATCAAGCCACACGCCGCGACATTGCGGGCAATAGTCGATTTCGATCCCCTGGCGTTCGCTCATCACCAGCTCAGTATTGTCGATGGGGCACTTCATGGCGTCTCCTGCGCGCTAAAGTGCTGACATGGGGAGCCGCAAGCCATCTTGCCAGAGGCGGGGGAGGGCACTGCTGTCGCACCCTCCACCAATCCGGGAGCCATGAAAAACTGGAGGCCTCGCCCTGGAATTGAACCAAGGATCTGAGGAGTTGCAATCCCCCGCGTGTCGCTCCGCCACGAGGCCATGCCTATCCATAGCAAAGACGAGATTACGGCAAAGTAAAGCGTGGGGCTAAGTGCAATGGGCCGGAGTGGGCTGGCCCTCGGGCGCGGCCCGGCCTAGAAAGGCTGCGTGCCGCCCCGCGCGGCGCCCAAGAACAACAAGGAAGAGCCATGACTATCGAACGCAAGCATGTCGGCCCCCGCATGAGCCTGGTTGCCACCCACGGCAATACCGTGTTCCTCGCCGGCATCACCGCCGACAAGCGCGGCGGCACTTCGGTCGCCGAGCAGACCACCGAGATCCTCGAGCGCATCGATGCGCTGCTGGCCGATGCCGGCACCAGCAAGGAGCAGGTCTACAAGGCCACCATCTGGCTGCGCGACATCGCGGCATTCGATGAAATGAACGCTGTCTGGGACAAGTGGGTCGTGCCCGGCCACACCCCGGTGCGCGCCACGGTTGAAGCGCGCCTGGCCGCTCCCGACGTGCTGGTGGAAATTCAGGTGGAAGCCGCCAAGGCCTAAAGCCCGGCGAAACCCGGCCCTCGCGCGCCAGCCGGCGGGCGAGGGTTTTTTGCGCGCTAGCGCTCGAAAGCGCTGAGGAAGCGCTCGCGCGAGCGCTCGAGGTGATGGCGCATTGCCGCCTCGGCGGCCGCCGCATCACCCGCCGCCAGCGCATCGATGATCCGCTGATGCTCTTCAAGCGCGTCGCTCGTGGCGCGGGCATGATAGAACAAGCGGAACAGATGCACATGGGTGTGCAGATTGCTCAGCGTTTCATGCACCAGCTCATTGCCGCTGCCCTGAGCAATGGCGTCGTGAAAATCGCTGTCGAGCCGGGCAAAGCGCCGGTAGGCTTCGGCGGGCGGCTCGTTTTCGCTATCGGCCATTTCTTCGGCGAGCTTGCCTAAGGCAGCGCGCGCTTCGGCGCTCATGGCGGTGGCTGCGCGCCCGGCCGCAAAGGGCTCCAGCAGCAGGCGCAGTTCATAAAGTTGCTCGAGACGGGCGCGGTCGAGCTGTTCGGCGGCGCTGTAGCCCACGAGATGGGTCTTGACCACGAGCCCCTGCGCTTCGAGCCGCGACAGCGCTTCGCGGATCGGGGTCTGCGACACGCCCAGCTCGCGCGCCATCCGGTCCACCGATACGCGCCCGCCCGGCGGGATCTGGCGCGACATCAGCTGCGCATAGATGGCGTTGTAAACCTCGTCGCCCAGCCGGGTTGGCCGCTTGAGCGGGGTCGGGGCTTTGCCCATGTCGTCGGTCGAGCTCACATCCGCGTCCTTTGGCTGTGGTGGCGCGCGGCACCCCTAGCACCGCGGGGTCGGGTGTTCAAACCGGCAAAATTGCACGCC